>NZ_JBQENT010000038.1:0-52821 GCF_052044855.1 Metabacillus sp. 22489 | reverse complement strand
GATGGTGGACGCATCCAGCAATGGGCTATGGTCATGAATCAACTATTAGTTCATGACCACCTAAAGGAACGTGTGAAGAAATATCTAGAATAACTTACACACTTTTCTTGACAAGCCCTCTCTACATGATTTTATTTTATTATTTCCTTTATTTGCTTGCTTCGCAGCTTCTTGAGAGCATCTCTTCGCCATGCTTTCACTGCTGCTATCGATGTAGACTCTTCTTTTGCAATTTCATTCGCTGCTTTTCCATAAAGACAATAACCCTTTAGCCATTTTAGTTGATTATTTGTTAACAATGGTGAAAGATTTTCGATAATGGAACGAGAGTACAGAACAGAAAAATCTTCAAGATAAGCTTCTTCGTAATCCACTATTTCCTTTACTAGATCGTGATTGTTCTTCTGTAATCCTTGTTTTGTCAGCTCTGTTTTCATTCGTCCGGCAATATACGAATACGCAAAGGAGGAAAACTTCCCTTTATTTTTATCAAATCGAAGTGCTGCCTCCCATAATGCTATACATCCGATCTGATAAAACTCTTGTTTGTTTTGATAAATATTTAGTCTTTTCATAACATGAAAAATCATTGGTTTAAACTTTTTTTCCAATTGTTCAAAATCTTTATCGAGCATGAATGGATTCCTAACAAAGAATGCATTCTTTTTTATTCCGCGGTACTTTGAGCATACCAATCTATGTTTTTCCAAGAAATGCAAGGAAACGGAAGGATATTAGTATTATCGACCTACATATGCTTGATAATTTACGGTGTTCTGAGCGAGATTTTCTATGCTTTCAGTGTGAAATCTCCTATATTTAGTCATTTTTGTCCGTTAGCTTCCTCATAAAATCATGGTAATCTTGCCAATAATTGTGGGATGTTTTACATGAATGAACCTGTTAGGCTTGTACTTGTAGCAAAAATAACAGACACAGTTGCTTACTCATTTCAAAACATTACGAACCTTAGGAGGTTACGAATCTATGAAAAAAACAATTTTAAAACTTGTTGCTGTTTCAACATTAGCTTTATCGCTAGTTGCGATTACAGCTCCACAATCAAAAGCTAGTGCTGCAACAACACATCAAGTAACAGCGGGAGATACGCTATGGTTAATTGGGAAGAAGCATGGAGTGCCAGTTAAAACGTTGATGTCAGTAAATAAGAAATCCTCACATTTATTATTAGTTGGAGAAAAATTAACGATTCCAGAAAGCTTATCTTCAGCAGATCGAGATTTATTAGCACGCCTTGTTCATGCAGAAGCTAAAGGTGAGCCATATGCAGGAAAGGTTGCAGTAGCAACTGTTGTGTTAAATCGAGTAGATAGTTCATTATTCCCGAATAATGTGAAGAATGTAATTTATCAAAATGTCCAAGGGGCTTATGCATTTACCCCAGTACAAAATGGGACGATTAATCAACCTGCAGATGCTGAAGCTAAGGAAGCTGTAAAAGAAGCATTAGCATATCGTGGTATGGGTCATAAATCTTTATATTTCTACAACCCTAAAACAGCGAAAAGTGATTGGATAAAAACACGCAAAGTAACTCTAACAATCGGTAATCATCGCTTTGCGAAATAAACTATTTAAAAAAGAGTTTGGGCTAAAATGTCCAAACTTTTTTTACAAGGTAAGAAAGTATAACATTTTGAACTTAGTTTTAGTGTCTAGCTCCAGCGCCTAGCCCCTCGAGGTCATAAGTCAATTTGGAATTGAAGGCAAAGAACGCCTTCTACTCCAAATCGCCTTATGCTTGTCGGGGCTGATCAAGGCGCTTGCGCTTTTCTTATAAAGGATAAAGCTTTGATTTATCGAATTTAAAAGATATGAATTATATTTTAGGAGTTGATACTTTGAGTGAGCAACACGTACGAAATGAAAAAGGGAAATTTGGAAAAACGATTCAAGTTCGACTTGTTTCTGATTTAAAAATATCTAAAAATTATTATCGTGATGTATTAGGGTGTAGGGTTGATGATTGGGGACATGTGGAAAGGGATGGGATGATTCTTATTCTACAGGAAGCAAAAACTTCTCAAGATGTTAAACCGAATGCACCGTCAAAAAAGCGAAATGATTATCCAACTGAATGGGAAGGGCCAGACTTTGGTTGGGATACATTTATCCATGTTAGCTGGAATGACTTAGATTTATTAGTAGAAGAGGTTCACTCTAAGGGTGGAAAGGTTGCAGTAGATCCTTATGTAGGTTCACATGGTGGTAAGGAATTTAAAAATGCTGCTTTCGAAGATCCGGATGGCTACATGATTGTATTGGGTGCGATGCGAGATATTAGCTTTTACGAATAGTTATAAGCTGGATAGATATTTTGGATAGAATATTCCTCCTTCATACTAGAATTTTAATACTATTTAGATGTCTTGTCTCATAAAGATTAAATAAGGACTAGTTTATTATGAGGGGACATTTCATCATGAATTCATTTGTACGAGGGACATTGCTTCTTGTTATTGCTGCTTTTTTCGGTGAATGCCTAGAGTTTTTTGTTAATATGATTTTAGCAAGAGAACTAGGTGAGGTAGGTATGGGGTTATATATGTCGATCCTTCCGATCATATTTTTAATTGTTACGATTGCAAGCTTGGAACTACCGATTTCCATCTCGAAATTTATTGCTGAGAAAAAAAGAGAGACCCATTTTCATATGTTGAAGCATACGTTATTTATTACAATTTGCTTTACAGCTGTTTTTATTGCTGTCACAATGATATTCCTTCCATATATTCCAGTGTTTAATGGATATCATCCGTACGTAAAATGGTTAGTGATTATCCTTATCCCAATCGTTTCTTTCTCGTCAATTGCAAGAGGATATTTTATGGGAATTCAACATATGGGGAAAATTGCCTTAACAAACTTTGTCAAAAAGGTTGCCCAATTATTCCTGTTGTTATGGGTTTATCAATCATTTCAATTTGATTTGCAAATGGCACTTTTTATTGCATTAGCAACGCTTGTCGCTAGTGAACTCTTAGTTTGTACATATTTAGTAGCTGTTTATTTTATTCATTTTCATATGCTTGGTAAGGGACCGAAGCAGTTTCTTGATGGGAAAGTAGTGAGAAAGGCGTTACTTTCAGTGTCACTTCCAACTACAGGATTACGACTTTTTCACTCTTTAACACATGCTATCCAGCCTTTCCTAGTAAAGGCGGCATTAATAGGTGCAGGCTTTTCGAGTGTAATGGCAACAGAGCATTACGGAATGTTAGCAGGGGTAGCAATGTCAATAGGTTTTTTTCCAGCATTTATTGGACATTCATTGATGACCATGCTTATTCCAAACGTATCAGAAGCTTTTGCTGAGAGAGACCAATATCGCTTAGTACGACTTCTCAAACAAGCGTTAATGATCACGTTTTTATACGGGACAATTAGTATTGTTGCCATGTATCTATTTGCAGAGCCGTTAACACATTTATTCTTCCACTCAACATCAGCAGCCAACTACTTGAAGCTGTTATGGCCATACTTTTTATTCCATTTTTTCATAATTCCAATGCAAGCATATTTAATAGGGTTAGGCTTAGTAAAGGATGCCTTATTTCATAATATTTGGTCACATCTCATCTCGTTTGCAATGATGTACTTATTAGGTTCAATTGATTTTTTAAATATGGAGGGCATTATTATTGGGATGAATATGGGAGCTGTCCTTTTAATGCTTATGCATTATGTAACCATTTGTAAACGATTAGGAATCAGTGTTTATTTTATGGTAACAAGATTATCTTATTAATAGTATAATGAGGCAAGGGTTAGACCCCTCAAACAGAACTTATAGGATTTCCTATATTCTTGTTTGAAAGGGTCAGACCCTTTTTTTATTGTTTCTGAATGTTTCAATCTATTATACAAAAGATAAGGATATTAAAAAATGTGGAGGGGTACATAAACGTGAGGAAAGAGCATTGCAACAAATTATTAATCGTTGGTTTATTAATCATTACTTGTTGCCTAACAACTGAAGCTTATGCAAATAATTCGGTTGGAGAAAAAGCATCCGAATTTACAATAATGACGGTAGGAGGGGAACAGATTAAGCTATCCAATTATAAAGGAAAGGTAATGGTGCTTAACTTTTGGACAACATGGTGTACATATTGCCAAGAGGAGATGCAGGAGCTAATTGATTTTACTAACGAGGTGAAGTCGTTAGATATAAATGTGATCGCGATTAATGTCACAAATACTGAAAGAAGTAAAAAAGCTGTTGAACAGTTTGTCAATAGCATTGAAATACCATTTGAAATTGGATTAGATGAAGATGGTGAAATAACAAAGGATTATCGCGTCATAGGGATTCCGACAACGTTTATTATAGATAAGGGTGGGAGAGTGAAGAAGATATTATATGGACCGATAACAAAGGAATTATTAATGAAGGAAATCAAGTGAATTTTTCATATTTATTGATAGGTTATAAGGTAGTTTATTTTTTTGAACTCTGACATGTGCGTTGCGAAAGGGATTATCCTGAAGAACTTTCTAATTGAGAATAAAAATCTTTATTATTTATAATTATTATTATTTAGTAATTATAATAATTATCTCTTGAAAGTATTCTTATATTTGTTATAATGGGTAATATACTAAGGAAATAACGAATTTATAAGGATTTATTCAGAAGAGAAGCAATGATGATGATGAATCTTATTCTCAATTAGAAGGAGTGAGGAATTTGCAATTAAATAGTGCAGAGCAATTAGCGAATCCAATTCATGAACATAAAAGTCGATTAAATAATAAGTGGGTAGAACATATAGAGCTTATTAATGCGATAATCGCTGGAATTCTTATTGCCATTGGATGGGTTTTAGATGCAAATGGAAATAATGGTTTAGCAATTCCGTTTTTTATCCTTGCATTTATTATTGGAGGCTATGCAAAGGCAAAAGAGGGCATTGAAGAAACTATTGCCGAGAAGACTTTAAATGTCGAATTACTAATGGTTTTCGCTGCAATTGGATCAGCGATTATTGGCTATTGGACAGAAGGAGCCGTTCTCATTTTTATATTTGCTTTAAGTGGTGCACTTGAAACATATACGATGAATAAAAGCCAAAGGGAAATTTCATCGTTAATGAGTATGCAGCCTGAAGAAGCGTTACTAATAGAAAACGGTCATGAACGTCGGGTGCATGTTTCCGCATTACATGTAGGAGATATGATTTTAGTAAAGCCTGGAGAGCGGATTCCAACAGATGGTATTATTATGTCTGGAAAAACGAATATTGATCAATCAGCAATTACTGGTGAATCAATGCCGGTTGAAAAAGCAATTCATGATGAAGTCTATGCTGGGACAGTAAATGGCAATGGTTCAATAACAGTAACTGTATCGAAAAAAAGTACGGAAACAATGTTCCAAAAAATTATTGACCTTGTACAATCAGCACAATCTGAAAAATCACCATCACAGCAATTTATAGAAAAATTTGAAGGTACTTATGTAAAAGCAGTTTTAGCACTTGTCGCGATTATGATGGTACTGCCTCATTTTGTTCTTGGCTGGAGTTGGCATGAAACGATTTATCGGGCTCTTGTATTAATGGTTGTTG
Organism: Metabacillus sp. 22489; assembly: GCF_052044855.1. Lineage (NCBI taxonomy): Bacteria > Bacillati > Bacillota > Bacilli > Caryophanales > Bacillaceae > Metabacillus > Metabacillus sp. 22489. Next base: position 47,230 of record NZ_JBQENT010000038.1, on the reverse strand, counting down.
CTTCACCTTGTGCTCTTGTTGCATCAATTATGCCTGCTACATTATCTGCGATATCAAATGGAGCTAAAAATGGTTTATTATTCAAAGGTGGTGTACATTTAGAGCAATTAAGCAAAACAAAGGTTGTCGTATTTGATAAAACTGGTACGCTTACAAAGGGCGAGCCAACTGTGACAGATATTATTATTTCAAAAGCTGTAGATAAGCAGGAATTTAATGAGGCTGTTTTAACTATTGAGAATCAATCAAACCATCCGTTAGCAAAAGCAATTGTTGCAAAGCTGCAAGATAATACAAATGGGCAAAAAGTGAATCTTGCTTCTGTTGATGAAAAATCGGGATATGGTGTAAGTGCTGAATTAAACGGTAAGCAATGGAAAATCGGAAAGGCTGATTTTGTCGGTCGGGAAGATGCAATCCATTATCATGATGGAATAAGTGAAAAGCTATCAAGTGAAGGAAAAACAATTGTATATGTTGTGTGTGATGATGAGATTGTCGGTTTGTTAGCCTTAAAAGATGTTGTACGAGAGGAAGCAAAACGAGCGATCCAAACATTGAAAGAAAACGGAATAAAAACAGTCATGCTTACAGGTGATAGTCGGGATACTGCTGAGGCGATTGCGAAGGAACTACAGTTAGATGAGTTTAAAGGTGAATGTCTTCCTTCTGATAAGGTAACAGAATTGAGGATTTTACAGGAAAAGTATGGAACAGTCACAATGATTGGTGATGGAATTAATGATGCCCCAGCGCTAGCAACATCAGATGTTGGTATTGCAATGGGTGAGGGAACCGATGTTGCACTTGAAACTGCTGATATTGTCTTAATGAAAAATGAACTTTCAAAGTTAACTAAAGCAGTAAGCTTATCGAAAAAAATGAATCGAATTGTTAAACAAAATATTGTCTTTTCTATGGCAGTAATTGCTCTTTTAATTTGTTCTAACTTTATTCAAGTATTAGATCTCCCATTAGGAGTAATTGGCCATGAAGGTAGTACAATTCTTGTTATATTAAATGGATTACGGTTATTAAGAGGGGAATAAATGGGACCGGTTAGTTTTATAAATAGCGTTTTTGCAATAAAAAAGAGGATGACGTAGGTTTGTCGTCCTCTTTATTTTTACATTTAATGAGATTCAGTTGTTGAAGTAACAGCATCATCTTCGTCTGGTCTTTTGCTAACAATAATGTATGATGCGACTAAGCAACAAAAACCAATCGTCCAACCAAATACTGTACTATAATAATAGAAATCAATCAGTAGCATGCCGATTATTGGAGCGAGCAAAGCAATAATACATAAAATCGGAACGACATGACGTTTAATTCTTCGAAGCACGTAAAACACTCCTTCAATGAAGAAAGATAAAAACATAATCAGGAATGAATTATGTAAAGTTAGTTTGATAGTAAATAGTATACAAGAAAAAAGTTATTTCGAGTACCTTTGTAATGTTAAATAGTTGTTACAATTGACATGAATTTGTCGAATTTGTGAAAAAAACATAAAAGTGATAAATTCGACTTTTATTTATCAGAATGAGCTGTTTATTTCTGTAGCTAGAAATAGAATATGTTATCATTATAGTAAGATAATTTGGAGGTTGTTAATAATGAAAGAACGTCAACAGAAACTAATTAATTGGATGATTAATAATGATATTGACATTTGCTTTATTCAATCAAAGGATAATATTTTTTACTTATCTAACATGTATTCAGAACCACATGAAAGGCTAAACGGGTTATTCTTTTTTAAATCAAGTGAGCCATTTCTAATTTGTCCACAAATGGAAGTGGATCAAGTAAAAGAAGCTGGATGGGAAAGTGATATCGTTGGATATAGGGATCACGAAAATCCTTGGAATTTAATTAAGGCTGAATTTGAACGCAGAAATTTGACATCAATAAATAAGCTTGCAATAGAGAAAGAAGTTACGAACTACTATCGCGTGGAACAGTTACAAAATATTATAAAGGATCAAGTCGAAATTATTGCTGTTGATTCGACAATGAATGAGCATCGAGTTATAAAGGACGAAAGAGAAATTAACATTTTAAAACAAGCTGCAGAGTTGGCTGACTATGGTGTGGAAGTAGGTGTATCTGCTCTTAAAGAAGGAATAACTGAATTAGAGGTACTTGCAAAGATCGAATATGAATTGAAGAAGAAGGGGATTAGAGAAATGTCCTTTTCAACAATGGTTTTATTCGGGAAAAACTCAGGACTGGCACACGGAAATCCTGGGTTAAATAAGTTGCAAAAAGGCGATATTGTTCTATTTGATCTTGGTGTAGTTCTAGATGGTTATTGCTCAGATATTACTCGTACAGTTATGTATCAATCATATAATGAGCAACAAAAGGATATATATGATACGGTTTTAAAAGCTCAATTATCTGCTTTAAATGAAAGTAAGATTGGAACTCGAATTGGTGACTTAGACAAACTTGCAAGAGGTATCATTGCTGAGGCTGGATATGGAGACTATTTTCCTCATCGACTAGGACATGGTCTAGGGATAAGTGTTCATGAATATCCTTCAATGAATATGACGAATAACGGTCTAATTAAAGAAGGAATGGTATATACAATTGAACCAGGAATCTATATTCCTGAAATTGGAGGAGTCAGAATTGAGGATGATGTCTTAATTACAAAGGATGGACATCAGACATTAACAAACTATCCGAAAGAGTTCACAGTTATAAAATAATTGGGAAATAGATATGAAGGAAACGGTTTGGGAAAAGGTATGAAAAAAGCGTTAGTATGTGTTATCCTTTTGTTTTTCTTAGCAGGATGCACATTTGGTCAACCGACAAATGGATTTATTGACGCAGAGGTTATAAAGGTAATCGACGGCGATACGATTAAGGTTCGCGTGAATGGGAAAGAAGAAACGGTTCGTTTGCTATTGATTGATACTCCTGAAACTGTTCATCCGACAAAACCTGTTCAACCTTTTGGTGTGGAGGCAAGTAATTTTACGAAAGAAAAATTAACCGGCAAAGATGTACAATTAGAAATGGATGTTGGTGAACGAGATAAGTACGGTAGAGTGTTAGCGTATGTTTATATTGATAATACAATGGTAAACGAACAATTATTAGAAAAGGGATTAGCAAGAGTAGCATATGTATATGAGCCAAATACAAAATATGTAGATGAATTTTATGAGATCCAAAAAAATGCTATGGAACAGGAAATAGGAATTTGGAGCATTGAGAATTATGCAACAGAAGATGGTTTTGTGGAAGAAGCTGTTGGAGCAGAAAAAAAAGCAGAGGTTGAAAAAACCAATCAAGCATGCAAAATAAAAGGAAATATTAATTCCGCTGGAGAAAAAATATACCATACTGAAAGCTCTCCATCTTATAAAATTACTAAGCCAGAGGAAATGTTTTGTTCTGAGAAAGAGGCAATTGCAGCAGGTTACCGTCCTGTAAAAGATAAATGATAAAATAAGGTTAACCATGAAATATGAGTATGGTTAGCCTTTTTTATTTATATTTAGATTTTGACTTTACATGAATAAGAGAAATGTGGTTAAATTATATTCACATACAAATCGTAAAGGTTTCGATTTATGTTTTTGTGAAAATTGGATATAAATCTAAGATAATGATGTTAAGATATGCCAAAAGGTGAATTTATTAATTATGAATAGCTTTACGATAAGTTGAAAATCGTAATAATTTTGATTTAGGGGTGTTTTAGAATTGAGAGTGAAAATAACTTTGCAATGTACAGAAACCGGTGACAAAAATTATATAACAACGAAGAATAAACGGACACATCCAGAAAGATTAGAATTGAAAAAGTATTCTCCGAGGTTAAAAAGAATGACAATCCATCGCGAAACAAAATAAGTATATTTTAGGCTAAACCGATTAACGATTTGTATGTAGGAATATATCTAGTACATTTAATACATATGCTAAGTGGTTTTCCTAGCTTACTAAGGGATAATGACGATTGGTTATATCTTTGTAGCTTAAATAAAGATAAAGCTTTAATACAAAACGTTATATTAAGGTTTTAAGTAGGTGTTATATGGAATCATCGCAACGAGTAAATAGGCAATTAAATAAAGATGAACGAATTAGTAATAAGCACTATCTTATTCTCGCTATACCACTAATTATCGCTGGTATCTCAACTCCGATATTAGGTGCTGTTGATACGGCAGTTGTTGGGAGATTACCGAACCCTACAGCTATTGGTGGAGTAGCAATTGGAGTGTTAATTTTTAATACGATATATTGGCTTTTTGGATTTCTTCGCGTTAGTACAACAGGATTTACTTCACAAGCACTTGGTGCCCACGATGAAAACGAGACAATGCTGTCACTTTTTCGACCAATGATGATTGCTTTTATTCTTGGTATTATTTTTATCCTTGCACAAAATATTATCTTTGATTTAGCAATTTTATTACTTGAACCAACTAATAATGTGACTAGACTAGCAGAATCATATTTTTCTATTCGAATCTGGGGATCTCCCTTTACGTTGTTAAATTATGTAATTGTTGGTTGGCTTATGGGTTTGGGGAAAGTTCAATTATCATTAATTATCCAAGTTGTTATGAATGTTATGAATATCATTCTTGATCTGTTATTTGTTTCTTATTATGGATTAGGTGTTAGTGGTGTAGCATATGCAACATTGATTTCTGAAGTTTTTGCCTTTTTACTAGGTGGATGGTTTATTTTCCAAGGTAATAAAACAATCTTCAAAAAAATTAAACCTACATCCGTTATTAGTACATCACAATTTAAGGCAATGTTTATCGTCAATCGAGATCTGTTTTTGCGGACAGCTTGTTTACTTATGATGACCTGCACATTTACTGCTGTTGGATCTCGGCTAGGAGAGGTAGCTCTAGCATGTAATGCAATCCTATTGCAATTGCATTATATTTTGGCATATTTTTTTGGTGGTTTTTCTAATGCTTCAAGCATATTTATTGGTAAAGCAATCGGTGCTAATAATAAATCTCAATTTAAACAAGCGATAAGATTATCAGCAAAATGGGGATTTTTAACTGCAATTTGTCTATCCATGCTAGTCTATCTATTTGGTGACTTCATCGTTTCGATATTTACATCTATAAACGAAGTGAAAGAAATGGCTCTTCAATATTTAGGCTGGATTGTTATTTTTCCACTTGTAGGATTCTGGGGATTACATTTAGAAGGAATATTTTCGGGTGCAACAGAGGCGAAAGATATTCGGAACACAATTGGAATTGCATTGCTCATTTTTCTAATCATCATTTGGGTAGCACTGCCAGTTTATTATAATAACGGTTTATGGCTTGCATTCATCATGTTTTGTTTTGCAAGGTCTTTCTTTTTATCATTATGCTTACCATCTCTTGAGAGAAGAGTGTTTAACTAGTCAAATTCAAGGGATCATTGCGAAGAGGCTGCCTCAAAACCAATGGTTCAGACCCCTCAAACACAGAATATAGACTAATGATGAGGAAAGTTTACTATATATCAGTGTTTGTTGGAGGGGTCAGACTCTTTTGAGTCACTCTCACTTCCTAGTTGAACAATTACAAGAATGACATTTATTGTACATCCTAATAATTGTATATTTCAACTATGTAATCAATATCTTTGATAGCTATCATATATTTGACGCATATGATATAAGCCCTACCTCTCTTATATCGTTACGGCTCCGAGGCCGCTCCACAGACAATTTAGCGTCACGTTAGGATATTCATCTTTTCATAGCGCGCTACTTATGTATTACCCCGTTTGAAATTGGTAAAACATTAAAACAAAATTTGAAACTAAATATAAGATAATTAACTTTTTGCGAAGAAATAAACATATATTGTAGTATTTGAAATTTAGAGCCAACGGAATTTTTAGAAGAAATTATTTTATGATACCCTCTTATTTGTAGACCTCGAAGCAGACAAAATTTGCGACAAAGAAAAAACTCTTATTTGCTTGCGTGAAAAGCAATATGCAACTAGATGCTCATTGTCAATGCTTTTTACAAGAATTTTTCTTTGTGAAAACTGTCCTTGTCGTGATAAATATATAATTTCAATAGGCTTTTGCTCGATGTAACTATATTTTATACATTGCTCCATGATGAACACCTCGTTATTGTTCTGTTGGTAATATTATATACGAACATACATTCGTATTCAAGAAAAAAGAACGTACGATCGGTAAAAAGATTGCCATATTTTTCTTTTTTTATTCATAGAATGATGGGAGGGATTAATTTTTTTTAGGAAAGGGGAAAGACGATGACAGCTACTGATAGCATGAAACTGATTCAAGAAATCGTAGATGATATTATTCGCTTGTCGGTAATGGACAAAGGGGATAGACAAATGAATGAGCATGAAAAAGCAATTGAATTACTTGCAAGAGCTTTGTATGATTTTACCGTCTTTCATCAACCACCTTATCCACCTAACGAAGAAGCATTAAAGGGAACAATTGCTAAAGTGAAAATTGCTTATAATACAATTGAACGAACAAAGAAAACAAATATTAGGATGACAAGGTTAAATGTAAACACTTCAAAATAAAAAGACGGTAGAAAAACCGTCTTTTTTATTCATTTAACTTTAATTTTTTCTTAAGGACAGGTAACTTATACTCGATGTCAAAAAATAATGGGACATTTTCATCATTGTATAAAATAATACGGTCTTGCTTCATCGTAGGTCCACTTACAATTAAGACCTCACTAATAATATCGTTAAACCACTTGTTTTCAACTTTAACTGATTTTGTTAATGGAATTTTAATTAAGTATCCTTCTTGTGGGATAGGTGATGCTTGAACTGTCACTCTTTTAATCGACTTTATTGCTTTTATCACCTCATCGTCCATCTCCACTGATGTTTCAGCTTCTTTTATAACCGAATTAGATTTTATATCTAATACTTTAATCATTGAAGCTGCTTCTGTTCGTTCGTAAGGGATGAAAATAGAAAAGAAAATAATGTAAATAGCCAATAACTTTAAAGTAAGCTTCATCATATATCACCTCATTTTTAATATCTCATTAATTTAATTAATTACATATGAAATATTTAGAAACTAAAAATTTTTCTACATTAAACGACAAATTTATTGACGTTGATTGTTAACTCTTGTACGATATGAAGGATTGGATTGCAAAGGAGTTGTGGATTCATGACGGGGTCCTTTATCATAAAAAAATCATTAAATAACAATGTTTTAATTGTTGAACATCAGTCATATGGCGAAGTTGTTTTAATAGGAAAAGGAATTGGATTTGGCAAGAAACCAGGAGATGTAATTGAAGAAGATAATATTGAAAAAATGTTTGTATTAACAAACAAAAAAGAACAAGAGCAATATAAAATGCTATTGACTGATATTGATGATGAAATGCTCGAGATTATTCAAGATGAGATACGTTATATTGCGGAAAGAGTGAACCATCCACTTAATGAGCATATTCATATTGCATTAACTGACCATATCACCTTTGCGTTAAAGCGTTTGCAACAAGGGATGGATATAAAGAATCCTTTCTTGCTTGAAACGAAATCTCTCTATCCTTTTGAGTATGAACTTGCTACTGATGTTATAAAACGATTAAATAAGAGGTTGAATGTACAGTTACCAAATGGAGAAATTGGTTTTATTGCCTTGCATATCCATAGCTCTATCACAAATAAGCCGTTATCAGAGGTAAATCAATACTCACAGCTAATAAGCCATTTAACAGATGTTATTGAGGAGTCCCTTAAAATAACTGTTGATAGAGAAAGTGTGAATTATTTAAGACTAGTCCGACATTTACGCTATACAATTGAGCGGGTAAACTCCGGTGAATCTTTAGCTGAACCAGAAAAATTATCTTTTTTGTTGAAAAAGGAATATCCTTTATGCTACAATACTTCATGGAAAATGATTAAAGTCATGCAACAAGTATTAAAGAAACCTGTTTATGAAGCAGAAACCGTATATTTAACAATGCACTTATACCGTTTAACAAATAAATAAATGTAACCGATCTTATTCACGTGTTACTGATTCGATCAGGCATGAGTGAACAAGCGTGTTTTATTTGCTATTTTGGGGAAGTATACCTATTAGTAAATTAAGCACCTGTTCACCATGCCTTTTTTGTTTGTTTTGACTTGTTTGCAGGTTAACTGTAAACGGTTAATTCTGTTTGTTTCTTGTTTATCTTGTTGCTTAATTAAAAGGTAGGAGGTTTATTTTATTATGTTTAAAAATGCTTTTGGCGTCCTTCAAAAGATTGGACGTGCACTCATGTTACCAGTTGCGTTATTACCAGCTGCTGGTCTATTGCTAGCATTAGGAAATGCTTTGCAAAACGAAACACTAACTAATCTTGCTCCATTTCTAACAAGTGATTGGGTAGTTCTTATAGCAAGTGTAATGGAAAATGCGGGAAATATCGTTTTCTCTAATTTACCGGTATTATTTGCTGTAGGGGTTGCAATTGGCTTAGCAAATGGTGATGGTGTAGCAGGGATTGCTGCATTAATCGGATATTTAATTATGAATATTACGATGAGCAGTATTTTAAAAGGCTTAGGCGTTATGCCGACAGATTCTGCTGCTTTAGCTGAATTTTTAGCAAACCATAGTGCAGCTTATGGAAATGTATTAGGTATACCGACATTGCAAACTGGTGTATTTGGCGGGATTATTGTAGGGGTATTGGCATCTTATATGTATAATAAATTCTTTACAATTGAACTTCCGCAATACTTAGGTTTCTTTGCAGGTAAACGATTTGTACCTATTGCGACTGCAGCTTCAGCTGTTGTTCTTGGTATCATTATGTATTTTGTTTGGCCACCAATTCAGTCAGGCTTAAATGCATTCTCAACAAACTTATTAGATGCAAATAGAACGTTGGCTGCATTTATCTTTGGTGTCATTGAACGTTCATTAATTCCATTTGGTTTACACCATATTTTCTATTCTCCATTCTGGTTTGAGTTTGGTTCATATGTTAACGCTGCAGGTGATACTGTACGTGGTGACCAAACGATTTTCTTTAACCAGATTAAAGATGGTGTACAAGATTTAACAGCAGGTACATTCATGACTGGTAAATTCCCATTCATGATGTTTGGTCTTCCAGCAGCAGCTTTAGCGATTTATCATGAAGCAAAACCTGAGAATAAAAAGATTGTGGCCGGCCTAATGGGTTCTGCAGCGTTAACATCTTTCCTAACAGGTATTACTGAACCACTTGAATTCTCATTCTTGTTCGTAGCACCTGTACTATTTGGAATCCACGCTATTTTTGCCGGATTATCATTTATGACGATGCATATTTTAGACGTTAAAATCGGGATGACATTCTCCGGTGGATTAATTGACTTTATTCTCTTTGGTATGTTAAATCCACAAACACATTGGTGGTTAGTAATTCCAGTTGGTTTAGTTCTTGCAGTTATTTACTATTTCGGTTTCCGCTTTGCGATTCGCAAATGGAACTTAATGACTCCAGGTCGTGAAGATGCATCAGTTGAAACTTCTGATGATTCTTCTGCAGCAACAACTGATGCTGGCGAATTACCAGTGCAAATTTTAGCTTCTTTAGGTGGACAAGAAAATATCAAACATTTAGACGCATGTATTACTCGTTTACGTGTTACTGTTAATGATGCGAAAAATGTCGATAAAGATCGTTTGAAAAAATTAGGTGCTTCAGGTGTTCTTGAAGTTGGAAATAATATTCAAGCAATTTTCGGACCAAAATCTGATAATTTAAAAACACAAATTCAAGATGTAATGGCAGGAAAGAAACCTCGCGTGACAAAAACAGCTTCTCAACAGCAAGAAGTTCGTGAACAAGTAGAAGATGTAGTAGCAGATGGCCTGCAAAACGAAATTGTAAATGAAACAATTGTTGCACCTCTAACAGGTGAAATAAAAGAAATTTCAGAAGTACCTGACCAAGTCTTCTCTGGAAAAATGATGGGTGATGGATTTGCAATTTTACCAACAGAAGGTACAGTTGTCTCACCAGTAAATGGTAAAATTCTGAATGTATTCCCAACAAAGCACGCGATTGGAATCCAATCAGATGGTGGAAAGGAAATTTTAATCCACTTTGGTATTGATACAGTTAATCTTAAAGGTGAAGGCTTTACAACCTTTGTAAAAGAAGGGGATATTGTCGAACAAGGTCAAAAACTACTTGAAGTCGATATCGAAAAAGTGAAGGAACTTGCACCATCTATTATGACACCGATTGTGTTTACAAATCTTAAAGAAGGTCAATCAATTAAGCTTCAATCAACTGGTAAAGTAAATGCAAAAGATGAAAATATTATTTCTATAGAGGGTTAATCTAAGCTATTTTGTGCCTTACTAAACGAATAGTAAGGCGCAAAATATGATTAAATTTCTATTTCTAATACGACATACTTGTCTTTTGAGTTCATTCACTGTTAAAATAGAAACTTGTAGAATATTGAAAGATTTTAAAGGAGATTGATGAAAAATGGCAGAAAAAACATTTACAGTAACAGCAGAAACAGGAATTCACGCACGTCCTGCAACAGTATTAGTGCAAGCGGCTAGCAAATTTGATGCAGATGTAAACTTAGAATATAACGGTAAGACTGTTAACTTAAAATCAATTATGGGTGTTATGTCTTTAGGAATTCCTCAAGGTGCCCAAATTAAAATTATTTCAGCTGGTTCAGATGCAGATGAAGCAATTGCTGGAATTACAGAAACATTGAAAAACGAGGGGCTTGGCGAATAATGAGTAATAACCTAAAAGGGATCGGAGCTTCAGCAGGTATTGCGATTGCAAAAGCATACCGTTTAGAAGAGCCAGAGCTTACGATCGAAAAAAGGGAGATTGCTGATAAGGAAGCTGAAAAGCAACGTTTTGAACAAGCGATCAGCCAATCTAAAGAAGAACTTGAAAAGATTAAAGAACATGCAAACCGTGAACTAGGTGCTGATAAAGCAGAAATTTTTGCAGCACATTTATTAGTATTAAGTGATCCTGAATTACTTAATCCTGTATTAGATAAAATTAACACAGAATCTGTAAATGCAGAATTCGCAATGAGAGAAACAGCTGATATGTTTGTTTCAATGTTTGAATCTATGGATAATGAATACATGAAAGAACGTGCAGCAGATATTCGTGACGTAACAAAACGTGTAATTGCTCACTTACTTGGTGTTCAAATTCCAAATCCGAGCCTTATTTCTGAAGAGGTTGTTATTATTGCTGAGGATTTAACACCTTCTGATACTGCTCAATTAAATCGTCAATTTGTTAAAGGTTTTACAACTGATATTGGTGGTCGTACATCACATTCAGCGATTATGGCTCGTTCAATGGAAATACCAGCAGTTGTAGGGACTAAACAAGCGACTTCAAGTATTGAAAATGACGTAATGGTTATTGTTGATGGTTTAGATGGTGATGTTATCATTAACCCTTCAGCAGAAGTCATTGCTCAATATGAAGAAAAACGCGCTAAATATGAAGCACAGAAGGCTGAATGGGCTAAATTAGTCAATGAGCCAACTGTTTCAAAAGATGGTCAACATGTTGAACTTGCTGCAAACATCGGAACACCTGATGATGTAAAAGGTGTTATCGAAAATGGCGGTGAAGCAGTCGGATTATACCGTACAGAATTTTTATACATGGGAAGAGACCAGCTTCCAACTGAGGACGAGCAATTTGAAGCATATAAAGCTGTTCTTGAAAGAATGGAAGGAAAGCCAGTCGTTGTCCGTACTTTAGACATCGGTGGAGATAAAGAATTACCATACTTACACCTACCAAAAGAAATGAACCCTTTCTTAGGATTTAGAGCAATTCGCTTATGTTTGGAAGAGCAGGATATTTTCCGCACTCAATTACGTGCTTTACTTCGTGCTAGCACATACGGAAACCTACGTATCATGTTCCCAATGATTGCAACTGTTTCTGAATTTAGAGAAGCTAAGGCGATTCTTTTAGAAGAAAAAGAAAAGCTAGTAGCTAACGGTGTTCAAGTATCTGACAATATTGAAATTGGAATGATGGTTGAAATTCCATCAACAGCAGTTATGGCAGACCAATTTGCTAAAGAAGTTGACTTCTTCAGTATTGGTACAAATGACCTTATCCAATACACAATGGCAGCAGATCGTATGAACGAACGTGTATCATACTTATATCAACCATACAACCCTGCAATCTTACGTCTTGTTTCAATGGTTATTGATGCAGCACATAAAGAAGGCAAATGGGCTGGTATGTGTGGAGAAATGGCTGGCGACCCGATCGCTATTCCATTATTATTAGGACTTGGTCTTGATGAATTCTCTATGAGTGCAACATCAATTCTTCCAGCACGTACTCAAATTAAAGGACTTTCAAAAGCAGAAGCACAATCTGTAAAAGAAAAAGTTCTTGGCATGAGCACAACTGAAGAAGTCGTTGCATTTGTTAAAGAGACATTTAATGTATAATTTGAAAAAGACAGGCATATAGCCTGTCTTTTTCTCTATTACTGTGAATAATCTTCATTCGTAAAAATAAATACTTTCAAAAAAATTAAAATACTTCAATTACTTAAATATACTTCCAAATCAGTATTTCGAATAGATTCTTTAAGTTTGGAAATCTCTAGAATATATTTCCTATCTTTATATGTTCCTTTAGTTTCGACATTTAATGATTGTAATAATCTGCTTGTAGTGGATACTGAATTGATATGTAAAAACCACGACAATCTTTATTCGTTATAACAGGGTTTATTAGTAGGGCATAATCAATAAGGGAAAGTAGATGTGCATTTTTTGAAACAGAATTACACTTTTGTGCATTTCCAGTAGCTATGAACCATTTTCATAGGAAGTTTTTGACAGAATGGACAATATACACCTGTTAAAATATCTGATTTGCTAACATTATATGTGTTTAATACATTAGGAAGATGAACGGTAGAATGTTTACGGATTATTCGAAGTAATTTATTAAATTCAGTTTTTGTTAGAGTTTCTCTTTGATACTTTCTCTCTAAAGATTCAAGTTTTGATGATAATGCTCCTGAATGTATGACAACTTGGGATACATCTTTATGATCTGGAGCTGTTTTAATGATTGTTGAAGGATAACTTATAATCACTAATGGAATAACTGGAACATTAGGTAAAGTGTGTTTTCGGAGAAAATATTGTAGTTGTGATTTTTTGCGGTTTACTTGAAGGATAGGGTCAGGAAATCCTGTTTCCTTACTCGAGTCATCAATTCGGAGCAGTTGATTAAACTTTCTATTGAAATAAAGTGTCCCTTTTATATGTTTCACTTCCATAATTATGCAATACTTTTGACTAACGATGAGGTAATCGATTTGAAAATAACAATTATTGATTCCCTGTAGTCTGATATCGTGTAATATTTGATTTGTTTTGTTATCTATTAAAGTGAGATAATATTCAATCGATTGTTCTCCTCGAAAGCCTGCGTAGTTAATCGAGAGTTTTTCTACAATTTTGGTCCTTTCTATATGACTCTCATCGCCTTCTTTTCAATGCCTTCAAAAATAAGATTTATCAGGTAAATCTCTATCGCTTTTTATTGTTCATAACCACCCTCTGTTTATATCTTCCAATTAATTATCGAATTGTAATAGGAACGACAGTTAACAACTCTTAAACGGATTCCGCCACTCCATTAGCATGCCATAGTTACAAGATTCTTTATCTTCAAGGTAATTTTTAACTGGACAAACAGGTGTACGTCCGCAACGCAATAAGAAGGACATGACCGGGTCCTTTAATGTTCCGTTCAGAACATTGATTACATATTCATCAATTGATTTTTCGTGACTAACCTTAGAATAGCCAGGAAGTCTTCCTCCACCTAACAATCTGTCGAGGTCTAATGAAATGACCGTTTCATACATGGATTGCATTAGCCATTTCCCTACTCCTAATTTACGATAGGCGGAGCAACACATATATCAACAACATATAACGTATTTCCATTTGGGTTATGGTTATGAATGTATCCATTATTAGTTATCTCCTCCCATGTATGATGGGGATGAAGTGGATCAAATTGTACGATTAATCCAGTTATCGAGCCAATAATCGTTCCATCAATCTCAGCACAAAGAGCACCTTCTGGAAAAATTGTTACATGGTTATGCAACTGCGCTTTATTCCACCATAATTCAGGCGGAAATGGCGGTGGAAAGCTTTCCCTTTGTATAGCAATCAATTGCTCAAAATCATCTTCTGTATACTGACGAAAGAATGTTTTGACTGGTTTATTATCATAAAACAAATACATCTCTTTCCTAAACATCACCAATCACCTCTAGATAATGATTCTATAACACTACTTTTTTTCCTCTATAAATATAAAATTGAATCTGTTTTATATTAATATGATAAGTCATAATAATAAGGTAAAGAAGCAGATTAACTGTAATACTATTGATCTAAATTGATGAGGTGAAAATATGTACAGTAATTTTCAAGGGAAAACTGCACTTGTTATTGCATCAAGCCAAGGATTAGGAAAAGCAATTGCAGAGCAACTTGCATCACTAGGTGCAAATGTCATGATATCAAGTCGAGATGAGGAGAAATTAAGTAGGGTAAAAACAGATTTAACTGAGGTAAGCAAAGGAAAAGTTGAATATAAGGCATGTAATGTAACGAAGAAGGAGGAAATTCAGCAATTAGTAAAAGCAACGGTTGAAAAATTTGGAACAATTGATTTACTAGTAAATAATGCTGGTGGTCCGCCTGCTGGAACATTTGAAGAGATGTCAGATGATGATTGGCAATATGCGTTTGAGTTAAATCTTCTAAGCTACATACGTTTCATTCGGGAAACATTACCTTATATGAAAAAGAATGGTGGGAAAATTGTTAATATTGCTTCTTCCTCAGTAAAGGAGCCAATTCCTGGACTAATTTTATCAAATACGTTTAGAACTGGAATGATTGGGTTAACGAAGACACTTGCAAGCGAGCTAGCACAATATGAGATTTTGATTAACACAGTTGCACCAGGTAGAATTGCTACTGATAGAGTTGCATCACTTGATGAGATTGCTGCTAATAAGCAAGGGAAAACTAAAGAAGAAATAGAGGACATGATGAAAAAAACAATTCCATTAGGAAGATATGGGAAGCCTGAGGAATTTGCTACGTATGTTTGTTTCCTCTTATCTGATATGAATACCTATATGACCGGACAAACCTTTTTAGTTGATGGCGGAATGGTAAAGTCTATATAAAGGGGATGAAGACCTTCAAAAGATTTTATCTTATGGAGGTCTTTTCTTTGACATTTTCAATGATAAAGCCACTTTCAGGAAACGTTGGCATGCGATCCATTGGAATATGTAAGTTTTGTGTAGGTACTTGGTAGGTTATATGATGAACGAGAAATTGAACGCTGGCCTTTATGACCTCAATTGTGATCCCTTCACCAGGACAGCGATGCCCTGTTTCAGGAGCCCCACCACCTTGAGGAATAAAGTCAAATAAGTTGCCTTTCCATTGCTTAAATCGTTCTGGGTGAAAGTCATTTGGCTTATCCCATAAAGTAGGGTCATGATTGATTCCATAAACATCAAGGAGAACTAAAGTTCCTTCTTCAAAGTTGCAATTATTCCATATGAAATTGTCCTTAACTCTTGCTCCCAATATTGGGGCAAACGGATAAAAGCGTCGTACCTCTTGAACAAACATGTCTAAATATGCACCATCACTTTCAAAAAGCTTTTCTTTGCAAATTGGATAATTATGCAATGCTAATGCTGCAAATGTGATAAAGGTTGAAATTGCAACAATAGGTCTTAAAACATTAATCAGCTCGATTGCTGCTATTAATGAACTCAATGGTTGACCGATTTCATCCTTATAAAAAGCCATTTCATACATAGCAGTCCCTTTTTGTACCTCTATCTTATTTGCACGGACATCCTCGATCATCGATTGAATCCAATGTTCAGCACGTGTTCGGGCTCTTCTTCCTTTCCAATGACGTGGTCCAACAGCCCCAAACGCATCAATCATTGCATTGAAATCCTCAGCACGTTCTTTAACCTCAGTCTCTTTTAACGGGACACCTGCCCATTTACAAGCTGTTCGACATAAGACAAGCTTTGCTTCGTTAAAAAGAATGACTTGTTTAGATTCTTCCCAATTCTTTCGTGCCATTTCCCAGTGGGTCTTTGTTAGTGCTGCAAGCTCTGCTTGATGCTTAGGAGTCATAAGGGACATAAATAATTTTTTTCGGTGTGTATGTGCTAAACCATCCATTGATTGGATTGCATTTTCACCGAAAAGTGTTTTTTGGATCCGCTTTGGAGTTGCTCCTTTTCGCTTGAAGCGATTGGTATCATAAAAGATTTCAGCAGCTTCTTTTCCTGTCATACAAATAACTTTTTCCCCTAGTAGTCGTGCTGCAAAGATAGATGAATGGTATTTATTGACACGATTTTGCATAAAGTGATAGCCTTCACGCATGAGAGCAATGCTGTTATCTAAGCTTCTATCATGTGGTATTGCATGATTTTCTGTTCCCATTTTTTTCTCCTTTTTGCAAGCGTTGTAGAATCCATCCTATTTTAACCAAAAAGAGAAAATTTATATTGTTAAAATGATTGTGAAAAAAATGGTAAAATACTACTTTATTCTTTTATAATGTAACTATTACTTCTTATAAGGGGGAACAAAAATGAAGCAAACCGTTGGATTTATTGGACTAGGTGTTATGGGACAAAGCATGGCGAAAAATATTCTTCGCGCTGGTTATCCTTTACAAGTCTATACACGTACAAAGAAAAAGGCTGAACAGCTTATCGAGCAAGGTGCAGTATGGAAAAATACTGTTCAGGAATTAGCGGGCGATTGTGACGTCATTATTACGATCATTGGTTATCCACAAGACGTGGAGGAAGTTTATTTAGGCCAAGACGGCATTATTCAATCAGCTCGTCCAGGTACATATATTATTGATATGACAACTTCAAAGCCTGCTTTAGCAAAGAAAATATATCAAGAAGCAAAGGGGAAAAAAATATTTGCTCTTGATGCTCCTGTTTCAGGAGGTGATATCGGTGCAAGGGAAGCACGACTTGCTATAATGGTCGGCGGTGATAAGGATGCATATGAGTATTGTTTACCGATTTTTGAGACAATGGGGCAAAATATTGTTTATCAAGGGGAATCAGGCTCAGGTCAGCATACGAAGATGTGTAATCAAATCGCAATAGCAGCAGGGATGATTGGAGTTTGTGAGGCGATTGCTTATGCTGAAAGTTCAGGATTGGATCCAGCTAATGTCCTAAAGAGTATTTCGACAGGAGCGGCTGGAAGCTGGTCACTAAGTAATCTCGCCCCAAGGATGCTATCTGATGATTTTGAACCTGGATTCTTTGTAAAGCATTTTATTAAAGATATGGGAATTGCCCTTGAAGAATCGGGAAATATGGATTTGCAAACTCCTGGATTAAAGCTTGCACATGAACTATATGAAAAGCTAGCACAATCTGGAGAAGAAAACAGTGGGACACAGGCGTTGATAAAGTTATGGAAATCGTAATTCGGAAGCTCCTTGAAACAGAGGAAGCACCATATCATCTCCTTCTTGAAGCAGACCCTTCAAAAATGAAAATAGCTGAATATCTTAAGACTGGTATCGTTTTTGTGGCGGAATATCAGCATGAATTGGTTGGAGTTATTGTCGTTGTTCCAAGAGGAGAAGAAGATGAAATTGTTAATATAGCTGTGGAAGCTAAGTATAGGGGAAGAGGAATAGCAAAAAAGCTCCTGCATTTTGTCACAAAGCAAAGTGAGGCAAGCGGTAAGCATCATGTAGTGATTGGAACAGGCAATTCAAGTATAAATCAGCTAGCTCTTTATCAAAAATGCGGTTTTCGGATCGAGACTATTATAAAAAATTATTTCATAGATAACTATGAAGAAGCGATTTTTGAAAATGGTATTCAATGTATGGATATGATCGTCCTAAAAAAACATATAAAATTTTGAAAAAAAGTAAAAGTTATGAAACAATTTCCAAATTAAACCGTTTATAATAGAGAGGGAAGAAGACAATGTGATAAGTCATATTGTCTTTTCTCTATGAAATAGGGAAATAATTCCTTATATTATCTATTATTAATTGGGGGAACTAGAGTGAAAGAGCAAGCTACACCTTCGACGAATTCTCGTAAGATTAAAAGGTCAAGGTATATTCGTATTAATTTTTTCTTTTTTCTTGTATTTCTTTTATTTGTCGCATTAATTGTTCGATTAGGAATCGTCCAAATTGTGCAAGGAGAAGAATTTGCAAAAGAGGTGGCAAAAACAGATTCAGATATTGCTAGCTTACCTGCACCACGGGGAAAGATGTATGACAGATACAACCGTGTTGTAGTAGATAATGTTAGCGTCCCAGCGATTACATATACTGTTAATAAAGCGACGAAAACTAGTGATAAGATTAAAACGGCAAAGAAGCTAGCTCAATATATCCAGTATGATGAAGCGTTTTTAAAAAAGGAAGTACAGGATCGAGATATTAAGGACTATTGGTTAGCTGCCCATCCTAAAGAAGCGGAAAAATTACTGACAAAGAAAGAGCTTAAGCTAGAGGGAAAGGAAACGTATAAATTACAAGTTGAGCGAGTCCCTAGTACTAAAGTTGAAGCGATTAAAAATAATTTAGAGCAATTAGAACTAGCTTATTTGTACAAACGATTTTCTTCGGGATATCAGTATGAGCCACAAGTAGTAAAATCAAAAAATATTAACGGTGATGAGATTGCTTCAAATTTAACAGATGAAGAGATTTCTGCTGTATCTGAACGGTTAGAGGAGTTACCAGGAGTTGACGTCATTACCGATTGGGGGCGTTCATATCCATATGAATCCTTAAAATCAATATTTGGCGGATTAACCTCTCCTGAACAAGGGATATTAGAATCACGTGAAGAGTATTATTTAGCAAGAGGATATTCAAGAAACGATCGCGTTGGGAAAAGTTATCTTGAATATCAGTATGAAGAATATTTGAACCCGCAAAAGGCAAAGGTTGAATATGTGGCAGATAAGAGTGGAAATATTGTGTCAGAGCAAATTATAGATGAGGGTCAGCGAGGATATGACTTAAAGCTTTCCTTTGACATGGAGCTGCAGATGAAGGTAGAGGAAATAGTAGAAAAAGAACTGAGAGCGGCAAGTAGAAAATCTTTTAACCATTTAATGGACCGTGCCTTCGTCGTCATGATGGACCCACATAATGGTGATGTTCTTGCAATGGTTGGAAAACAATTAAACCCTGACGATAGAAATGGAGAAATGCTTGATTTTGCCTATGGAAATTTTGCTACCCAATATGAAGCAGGATCAACTGTAAAAGGTGCTACTGTTTTAGCAGGTTATCAGCATGGATTGCCTCACAACCGGGGTTACGAAGACCGACCGCTCTTAATTAAAGGAACTCCAGTTAAAGGATCCTATGGTAGTCTTGGCTATATGACGGACTTAACAGCGTTACAAAAGTCATCAAACGTATATATGTTCCGTGTCGCTATGTTCATTGCGGGTATCAACTATGTTCCCAATGCTCCATTAAATGTAACGTCAGAGGATTTTCAAACACTTAGAAATTATTTTGCTCAGTTTGGTTTAGGAGTACCGACAGGAATTGATTTACCACAGGAATCAGCGGGCTTACAAGTAGAACCTGATCAAGCTGGTAAATTATTAGATATCTCAATTGGACAGTTTGATACGTATACACCACTACAATTAGCTCAATATGTTTCTGTTATTGCGAATGGTGGATATCGTGTTCAGCCACGGATTGTGACGAGTATCCATGAACCTTTAGAAGATAATGAGCTAGGGCCAATTGCAATAAAAAATGAGCCGAAAGTGTTAAATAAAGTAGAAAATACAAAAGCTGATATCGAACGGGTTCAGAAAGGATTTAGGCTAGTGGTAACGTCAGGAACTGCTTCAAAGGATATTCATTATGATGTTGCTGGAAAAACGGGAACATCACAAACAGCCTATTATGGACCGAAGAGGGAATCTTGGGGGCGTGAGCTGAACAATTTAAACTTCGTAGGATACTATCCTTCTAAAGACCCTCAAGTTGCGTTTAGCGTAGTTGTTCCATGGGCAGGTAATGATGATGACCCAGTAAATAAACGAATCGCTAATCAAATTGTTAAGGCTTATATGGATCTTCAGAAAAAATATGTTACAACAACCGAAATAAATGAAAAAGATAATCAAAACGAGAAAGAGGAGGGATAACCTTCCTCTTTTTCATTTATGGATAAAATAAACGAAAAGCTGTATAAGCAATACATATAAGAGATCCTGTATATTTCACATATTTTTCATAAACTAAACACTATTCGTTCATAAATCTTAATGGTAAAATAAATGTTGTTCTAAAATAATAAAAACGTGAAGGTTTAATACTTAATATAGACCAAGTAAAGGAGGAACCAAATTGACAGAGAAAGGTGCAAGTGCATCGGAGCATCGTAAATTAAAAAAATCAAGGTATATCCGCATCAATGTTTTCTTCTTTCTTGTCTTTGTATTGTTCGTTGCCCTTATCGTCCGATTAGGTGTCGTCCAAATTGTACAAGGTGAAGAATTTTCAAAAGAGGTTTCACGGACAGAATCTGATTACGCGAGCTTACCAGCTCCACGTGGGAAAATGTATGATCGTTATGGTAGGGTTGTTGTTGATAATGTTAGTGTCCCTGCAATTACGTATACAGTTGAAAAATCAACAAAGACGGAAGATAAAATTGAGGTAGCAAAAAAGCTTGCGAAATATTTAACATATGATGTGGAATTTTTAAAGCATGAATTAAAGGATCGAGATTTTCGTGACTATTGGTTAGCAGCAAATCCTAAGAAAGCTAAAAAATTACTAAAAGAGGATGAGCTTGAGTTAAAGCCATCTGAAACGTATAAATTACAAGTGGAACGTGTTCCGGATGCTGAAGTTAAAGCATTAGAATCAGATGCTGAGCAAATGGAGCTTGCTTATTTGTACAAACGGTTTTCCTCAGGTTATCAATATGAACCACAAGTTGTAAAATCAATGAATGTCAATAATGAAGAATTATCTTCAAACCTGACTCAGGAAGAGGTTGCGATAGTATCCGAACATTTAGAGGAGCTTCCAGGCGTAGATGTTATAACTGATTGGGGAAGATCATACCCTTATGACCCACTGCAAACGATTTTTGGAGGACTAACTTCACCTGAGCAAGGAATTTTAGAATCACGTGAGCAATATTATACTGCTAGAGGCTATTCTCGTAACGAGAGGGTCGGAAAAAGTTATTTAGAATATGAGTATGAGGACTATTTAAACCCTCGGAAAGCAAAGATTGAATATACATCAGACAATAGTGGCAATATCGTATCAAAAGAAGTGATAGATGAAGGGCAACGAGGCTACGATCTAAAGCTTTCCTTTGATATGGAACTTCAAATGAAGGTTGAACAGATTATTGAAGAAGAGCTAGGTGCTGCAAGCAAAAAGTCTGGTAACTTTTTAATGGATCGTGCTTTTGCTGTTGTCATGGATCCTTACCAAGGTGACGTACTTGCAATGGCAGGGAAGCAAATTGATTTGAATAACCGCAGTGGGAAAATGCTCGACTTTGCCTATGGAACATTTGCAACTCAATATGAGGCAGGTTCCACTGTAAAAGGTGCAACAGTTCTTTCCGGATATCAAGATGGGATGCCACATGGGCAATATTATAACGATACTTCATTATATTTCAAGGGTCCTACTGTAAAGAGTTCATATACTAATTTAGGACGAGTAGATGATTTAAAAGCATTGGAAAAATCTTCGAACGTTTATATGTTCCATGTTGCGATGCGTATAGCCGATATTAACTACGTGCCATATGGTCCATTTTATGCATCTGATGAGGATTTCCAAAAGCTAAGAAATTATTTTGCCCAATTTGGTTTAGGTGTTCCGACGGGTATTGATTTGCCACAGGAATCAGCCGGTTTAATAAGTGATCCGGATCAGCCTGGTAAAATATTAGATATTGCAATCGGGCAGTTTGATACGTATACACCATTACAGCTAGCACAATATGTTTCAGTCATTGCCAACGGTGGATCTCGTGTGCAACCGCGGATTGTAACGAGCATCCATACACCTATTGAAGAAGCAACATTAGGTCCAGTAGCGATTGAAAAAGCACCTAAGGTACTTAATAGAGTTAATAACACAAAAGAGGATATCGAACGTGTTCAAGATGGCTTTAAGAGAGTTGTAAGAACAGGTACTGCTAGAGGACATTTTGATTATGATGTAGCTGGAAAAACAGGTACATCCCAAACCCATTACTATGGTCCTAACCGCAACTATTGGGGACATGAAACAAATAACCTAAACTTTGTTGGGTATTATCCAGCTGATGATCCAGAAATTGCCTTTAGTGTTGTAGTCCCATGGGTT
The DNA here is from genome assembly GCF_052044855.1 of Metabacillus sp. 22489. Lineage (NCBI taxonomy): Bacteria > Bacillati > Bacillota > Bacilli > Caryophanales > Bacillaceae > Metabacillus > Metabacillus sp. 22489. The sequence continues at coordinate 24,705 of NZ_JBQENT010000038.1, read as the reverse complement.
GGTTCAGATGCTGATCCAATAAACAAAAGAATCGCAAATCGAATTGTCGGTGCATATGTTGATTTACAAAAGAAATATGTAACAACAACCGAAATAAATGCGGATGTTAATACTACAGAAAAAGAAGAGGAGTAATTCTCTTCTTTTTCTTTTGCTCATTTTAAAAATAAACCATTCCTACTATTTTTTAACATAGTCATAAAGGATGAAAAGCAGTAGTCATTTCCTTTCATATTTTTTGAATTGCTTACACAAAATAGATGTGAGAAAGGAAGTGATGTCAAATGGCAAAGCGAACCAAGAAAAATGACCCACAGCAGAAAAACAAAAAGGGTTTTGATTCAAGCGTTATTGATTCAGAATTTAGTCATGAAGTAGGAAGTGCTGATACAAATAAAATCCACAAAGATAAAGCAAAAAAAGAAAGAGCAAATAATAATCGGAACAATTAAGGGGCGAAATGCCTCTTTTCTTATGTAATTTAAAGTGATAATTTCAAATGGAAAGTTATCCCAAAATAAAATGGATGTGAAAATCGTAAAAGTATACTTTAAAATATATGTTTTAACTACCCAGTTAGTCATTGACAAAAATTTGTAACCTCGTACACTTAATAATACATACTTGATTAATACATATAAAATAGAGTGTTATAGATTCATAGTTATTCAAATTTGGCATATCTTATAATTTATCATTCAAAATGAAAAATTTTACTAATTATATTTAAATTGAATTGTAAACCAATAAAGGATTTTTTCCATTAAAAGAGAATTATAGATAGTGGAAACCTCTAACCGATAAGTTTTTTTCTGAATGATTAATTTTTTACATAAAGAGTAATTTCATTAGTGAAGGATTTTATAGATGCTTGCCTTATTATTTTCTAATAAATGTCATGGACAGTAATAATAAAAGGAGGGGAACTATGAATCGTCATGCCATTAACATTGACACAGTGATACAGGATATCGAAGTATATGCTGTAGTTTCATCTAACGGACGTTTCCAATATATTTCCTCTAATTCAGTTGAACTTGTTGGTTATTCGAATAATCACATTATTGGTAAATATATTAAAGATTTTATTCATAGTGAAGATGTCTTTTTACTTGAAAGTTACTTTTTTAATGAACATCATTTATATCCTTGTACTTTCCGTTTTTTAACAGACGATGGTCATTACATTTGGCTTGAGGCTTCATTAGATTTTATTCGCAGTACAGTTACTAAACATAATCAAGAAATTGTTCTAAGGATGAAGGCACTTGATACGAAATATCCTGTTAATCAGCTAGGGTTAGAAAATAAGCTAAGTGCTATAGATGGAAATAGTGAAAAAAATGCCCATGATCATTTATTAGAAGATTTACCGAGTCCTTTGTTTATCGCATCATACGGAAAAATCCTCTATGTGAATAAAGCATTTGAGGAATTACTTGGTACAAGCTCAAAAGAACAATTAATTGGTAAATATACGATTGATTTTATAGATAAGAGTTTTCATGATATTGTTTGGTATCGAATTCAAAAATTACATAATGGAGAAAAGATTGGAATCATTGAACAAACATGGAGAAAGCTTGATGGAAATGAAATAAATGTTGAGGTTTCTGCTAATTTAACAACTTATAATGGTGAAAAGGTTGAATTAATTGTCCTAACTGATATTTCCTCAAGAAGAAAATTTCAAAAAATTCTCCAAAAGAGTAGGGAACGTTATCAAAGGTTAATTGATAATTCAATTGATACAATTGCAGTAATCCATAAAGATAAGTGGGTGTTTGTAAACGATTCTGGTGTAAAGCTTTTTGAAGCTGAAGATTATTCAGAAATGCTAGGGAGAAATATTTTTGAACATTTACATCCAAATGATCACAAGCATATGAAAGATTCACTTAATAGTATATTAAAGGGTGAAGCAGAGGTACAAATCACCAATCAATCTTGGATCATTTCGGACGAAAAAACGATTTATACGGAAATGGTGGGCATTCCTACTACCTATTTAGGTGATGGTGCTGTACAAGTGATATTACGAGATATTTCAGATCGTAAAAAGACAGAAGAATTAATGCTACGCTCTGAAAAGCTTTCCATCGCTGGTCAACTTGCAGCTGGAATCGCTCATGAAATTAGAAATCCTTTAACAGCAATTAAAGGTTTTTTACAAATAATGCAGCCTGAATACAAAAAACATCAGCAATATTTTAATATTGTATTTTCTGAACTAGATCGGATTGAAGTTATTCTAAGTGAGCTTCTTATTTTAGCTAAGCCACAAGAGAAAAAGTTTAAGAAAGCCAACATGGTAACATTGCTACAGGATGTAGCGATGCTATTAGAAACTCAGGCAAACTTAAATAGCGTTTCGATTGAGCAAATTCATGAGGAAAAAGATTTATCTCTATTTTGTGACCAAAATCAGTTAAAGCAAGTTTTTATCAATCTCTTTAAAAATGCAATTGATGCAATGCCTAAAGGTGGAAATGTTAAAGTTCATACAAAAAAACAGAACGGGAAAATTCATATTATGGTAAAGGATGAGGGAGAAGGAATTCCTTCAGAATTAATGGAAAGAATTGGTGAACCTTTTCTAACTACAAAGGAAAAAGGCAATGGTTTAGGGTTAATGATTACGTATAAAATCATTGAAGACCATAATGGTACGATTGTGGTTGATAGTAAACTAAATGAAGGTACTACATTTATTGTTGAGTTACCATTAGAATGAAAACAGCGGCTAAATAGCCGCTGTTTGTTATTTATGAAATTTGCTGTATATATTTTTCGATTCGATCCATAGCTTCGACTAATTGTTCCATTGATACAGCATAGGAAAGTCGGACGTAACCCTCGCCATATTCTGAAAAGGCACTTCCTGGTACAAGGGCTACTCCTGCGTTTTTGACAAGTGAAAGTGCAAAGTCAAATGAGGTTTGCTTAAATTTTTTAATTGAAGGAAACAAATAAAAAGCTCCATAAGGTTTAACCACATCAAATCCCATATTAATAAGTCGTTGATAAACATAATTCAACCGTTCTTCATAAGACTTCTTCATTACGTCTGCGTCGTCTTTTCCAACAGTCAATGCTTCAATCGCTGCCTTTTGCGCTACAGAGGTTGCACATGATACATTGTATTGATGGACTTTTAAAAGGTGCTTTGATACAACCTCTGGTGCGAATAATAAACCAACACGCCATCCAGTCATACTATGAGATTTTGAAAGTCCATTAATAACGATTGTTTGTTCACGAAGAAAGTTCGCGATGGAAGTGTGTTTTTTTCCGTAAACAAGTTCACTATAGATTTCATCTGATAAGATAAAAAGATTACGTCCTCTTACTAAATCAGCTATCTCTTTTAGCTCATGAGCATCAAGTGTGACACCAGTTGGATTTGATGGGTAAGGGAGAACGATACATCTAGTCTTATCTGTAAGATAAGGTTTTAGTAGTTCTGCTGTTAATTTAAATTGATTTTTTGTTGTATCTACATAAATTGGAATACCACCAGCTAATTTAATAAGTGGTTCATAACCTGGATAAACAGGACTAGGTAAGATAACCTCTGAACCTTCCTCTAGCAGTGTCCGGAACGTACAATCGATCGCTTGGCTAGCACCAACTGTTACAATCACCTCATGATCTGGACTATATGTAAGGCCGTATTTATCATTCATAAATTGGCAGGCTGCTTCACGTAACTCATAGATACCTGCATTATGTGTGTATGTTGTGTAATTTTCCTCAATCGCTCTTATCCCAGCTTCCTTTACATGCTGTGGTGTTGCGAAATCAGGTTGTCCGATCGTTAGTGAAATAACATCCTTATAATCGGCAACCATATTAAAAAATTTTCTAATTCCTGAAATTTCTATTTGCTTTACCTTTGAATTGACTAAATGTTCCATTACTGTCCTCCTTATATTTTTTCAAGTGATTCGAATGGATGACAAAAGAGTATAAAAGTAATTTTAAGGCTCTTCCAACCTATTGTCATCCTTTTCTTTTAAAACGCCATTGAAAATTAGTTTAGTACGACTGATTAAAGGGTATAGTGAAAATGGAAAGTTTGATACGAGAGAAGTGGAGACAGTGATAAGAACGCTAGCAATTACAATAAAAAACGAAGTTGAATATGACCTACCTTTAAAGGAATTAAAAAAGAAAGAAATTAAATGGTTTTGGGTTGACTTTGAAGAGCCTACAGAAGATGAAGTCATGCAGCTTTCTCGATTTTTTCGCTTTCATCCTCTTGCGATTGAGGATTGTATCGAATATGTTCAAAGGCCTAAAATGGACTTTTATGATCAATATATTTTTATTGTACTCCATACGATTAATCATACAACATTAGAAGCTGATGAAGTGGATATGTTTGTTTCTGAAGAGTATATTGTTACATTTCATAAAAAAATCGTTAGAGATATTAAAAATTTGTGGTATCGCGTAAATAAGGAACCTATTTTGAAGGAAAACCCATTTCAAATTATGTATAACATTGTCGACCATCTAGTCGATGACTATTTTCCACCTGTCTACAAATTAGAGGATCAAATCAATCAAGTTGAGGATAATACAAGTGATAAATCGATAAGCGAATTAATGGAGCATGTTTTTGATATTCGTTCAGAATTAAACAAGCTTAGAAGAACAATTATTCCGATGAGAGATTTATTATATCGAATTATCTCTTCTGCAAGGTTTAATTCATTAAAAGAAAGACATATTTATTTTCATGATATTTATGACCATTTATTAAAGCTTGTCGAAATGATAGATGCAAATCGTGAATTATCCTCTGATATTAGAGACAGTTATTTATCGATTAATTCTGATCGAATGAATCGAGTTATGATGACATTAACTGTCATGTCTTCAATTTTTTTACCGTTAACATTTATTGCAGGTGTTTATGGGATGAATTTTAAATATATGCCAGAGCTGTCTGGTAGATATAGTTATTTTATTGTAATTGGAATAATGCTTGCGATAGGTATAGGTATGGTCTGTTTTTTTTATAAAATGGGTTGGTTTCGCTTTCATAAAGGAACAAAGTTATAACGACCGACAAAAAATAAATTTAATGATCGAATTTATATATTAAAATGAATTTTGCCATACTAAAAAGAGGTGAGAATGGTGAAAGAAAAAGAGCTTCTTACTGAGGAAGAGCTGAAAATTGTTGATAAACTTGAATCTGAAATGTTTTATGCACCAACGCGAATGCATATGAATTTTTATAAAAATGAAATTCAAAAAATTATTTCACAGGCAAAACGAAGAAAGCAAATTCTTGCAAAATGTTCAAATGAAGCGTTGGTATAAATTTTATAAATAACAAACTGTTGTTTACAAATTCCCCTTTAAATCCTAAAATATGGTTATAACGGTTTTTCGAAAGGGAGAATGGCAAATGTCTTTGATCCAACAAATTGCATATCATAAATGGGCAACATTAAAAGTAGTACAGCATTTAGAGCAATTGCCGTCATCATTGTATCACCAAGCAATTATAAGTGTATTTCCTTCAATTAATCATACGTGTGAACACATGATTAAGGCGGATGAAGTTTGGCTATCAAGATTGCAAGATAAGGAAGCAAGGACTTTTTCAAATTCTACACCAAAAATACTGAGAGAAAATTATGAAGTTGTTTTAAATGATTTAGTAACTTTTATAGAGAATGAAAAAACGGAAAATCGAGTGATCACATATAAAAGTTTCGATGGAAAAACCTTCTCGAATACAGTTGAGGAAATTATTCAGCATATTGTGAATCATGGAACATACCATCGGGGGAATATTTCTGCTATGTTAAGACAATTAAACAATCGTTCGGTACCGACTGATTATTTGTATTTTTTACGAAGATGAATAGAGGAGAAAGGTTAAATCGATCTCCTCTTACATTACCAAATGTCTTTTACTAACCTTCCACTGACTTAACTACATCGAAATGAACGGATTCGATTTAAATCAATACCAAAATATTCCCAACGGAATTGATTTCTTCTCCAGCGATACCCTGCAACTGAATTTCTTCCTACAAACGTTGGGAAAAACCAAAATCCTCGACCATTAATTAGACGAATGAAAGTAAAGCGATATAGACACCTGCGAATACCACCTGGGTCTACAGCAAAGGCTCCAAAATCTGTTTCTTGAGGGATGAAGCTAGGTGGCGGGCCTGACGGTGGTCCAACTTGACCAGCACCGCCGCCAATTCCACCTTGCCCAAATCCCGGAGGTGCAAATGGTGGAAAGCTTACTTGTTCGCCAAATTGTGGGAAGCCTGGAATTTGAATCTGAATTGGAAACTGACGATAATACGGATACATAGGTTTTATTACTCCTCTCCTGTTGCTTCACATTACGATATGCATGTGACTAGCTATAGGTGAATACCCTAAAGAGAGAAGTGTTAGTGTTAATACTTTAGTTTTTTTATTTTTCTTGTTTCAATGTTAACCATATACCATGCTTCAGTTTGTTCCTGTGCTTTATCAATCGAATATACATGAATAATATAATGTTCATTTTCTAGGTGATCATATTGAACGATTGTATTTTCGTCATCTTGTAGGCCGAGCTTTTTTCTAACTAATTGCTCAGCTTCTGTTGGATGCAATGGATCTTCTTCCTCTTCAAGATTCACTTCATTTCTAGACTCAATCAATACATCGTCATTTAACCTCCGATTATCATTCCCTGTTTGGAGTAATCCATTTTCGGTGTCGTTTCCATTTTTACCAGCTTCATTTTGATTAAACTGTTGGCAGGCTGAGAGAAGAAAAAGCAACAATAACACATTTATATATTTCATCATACACCCCACAATTATTTGTTGAACTCTTTCATTAGTTTGGAAGCAGTGTTCGGTTTTTATTCTTCATTTCTTTTAACGTAAGGCTTATGCTCAGAGAGTTTGAAAAAGGAAATTAAGTAAAAATAAAAAAGATATTAGATAAAGTGGAGGTTTTACCTCATTATGTCTTTTTAATATCAATTTTATTAGCGGATATACAATAAAACCAAAGGCCATCCCATCGATGATGCTATACGTAAAAGGTATGAATGAAATAATTAAGAAGGATGGAAAGCTTTCACTAAAATCATCTAAATCAATATGTTTAATGTTTTGCAGCATTAGACCACCAATGATAATTAAAATAGGTGCTATGGCACTATTAGGAATAAGCCTCATAAAGGGCAGGAATAACAAAGAACTGATAAATAAACAACCTGTTGTAACAGCAGTTAATCCTGTTCGTCCACCAGCAGCAATCCCTGCAGCTGTTTCAACTGTGCTTACAGTTGGACTTGATCCAAATACAGCAGAAGTTATTGTAGATAAAGCATTTGCCTGAAATGACCGGTTAAACGCATTAGGGCGATTAATCATATGAACTTGTCCAAAAACGAGTCCAATGTTTTCAAACACAATAACCATTGTTAAAGAAAAAGTAGCAATCCAAAAGGATAAATCTAAAAACTTGTGAAATGACATTGCATTAAACACCGGTTGATAGCTTTGAAGCACGTTTTGTTGTAAGAGATTGGAATCAACTGAAGTTTGCTTGAAAAGAAAAGAAAGTAATGTTCCGAAAATGATACTTATTAAAAAATGTCCTCGTATTTGTTTTGCGAAAAAAATAATTGTTAAGATCAATGTAATCAAGGTCAAATAAACTTGCGGATCGGTTATTCTTCCTAATGCTACAAATGTATCTTCATTTAAAACGACCAACCCACCTTTCTGCAGACCGATGAATGTTAAAAATAAACCAATTCCTACAGTTATCGCTTCTTTTAAAGAAAGCGGAATAGAGGAAGAAAGAATTGAAGCAAGCTTGCTAAAAGAAACAATCACAAATAAAACGCCAGAAACAAAGACAACGGCTAAGCCTTCCTGCCATGTTAATCCCAAATTCATGACAATGGTATATGTAAATAAGGCATTTACTCCCATTCCTGGAACAACAATAATCGGTGTATTACTGTAGAATCCCATAATGAAACAGCCTGCTACCGAAGTAAATACTGTGGCAACAATCCCGGCTGTATAAGGAATACCAGCATCAGATAGTATCGTAGCATTGACAATGACGATATAGACAATTGTGAAAAATGATATTGTACCTGCTAGAAGTTCTTTCTTAATTGTGGAATGATTTTCCTTTAGTCGAAATAATTTTTCCAACGGTTTACCTTCCTTATGTAGTTTCATAATCAAAGTTTTTCTTGAAACCTATTTGTTATATCTATTGCTTATCATGACTCAAAGAACTATTACCATACATATGAATTTTACTAAGGAAGAGTTTAGTGATGCATAAAATTGAAAACATAATCGTGTGATATATGGTTGAGACAACCTATTCGTACATATATATGAGAAGAGCAATGGATAGAAAGGGTGTGATAACTCTGGCACGAAAAATATGGGGTGTTGACTCAGCGAATCCAGTTAATGAAGAATTATATGATTGTGTTAGGAATAAATTCGGACTCCCTAAATATTGGGGGAGACATTTGACAAAACATCATGATGGATCAAGCGGTTTAACGAAAGAGGAGCTTAGCTTTATACGTGGAAAAGGAATAAAGGTATTACCCATTTTTACGGTCATTTCAGACACATTAGGCTATGAAGCGGGACGTGTTTCAGCACGAAATGCAGTATTTCATGCGAGGAGATTAGGAATTCCCAAAAATACTGCTATTTTTGCTAATATCGAGCCTTTATTTCAAGTTGATGCTCAATGGATTATTGGGTGGGTAGAAACATTACTTCCTTCAGGATATCGATCGGGTTTTTATCAATATCCAATAAAAGGAGAATTTTCTCAGGCATATTGTCAAGCAGTAAAGGAAAATAATGATGTCGCTGCAAATGCAATATTATGGAGTGCAGAGCCTGATTCAGGAACTACTTCGGAAAGAAAGGCTCCAAGATATAATCCAATAACTCCAAACTGCAAAGCAAATGTTTGGGTTTGGCAATATGGTAGAAACGCCAAAAACTGCGGAATTAATACAAACTTAGCTGATGATAGAGTACTTTCTCCTTTAAATTAACTTTAGATTAGTGGAATTATATTTTTGCTGCAAAAGTATAAACAAATGAGAGCAGGGCCATTTCGTTTATTGATCATGTAAGTGATTCAATATAATGCAATGCTCTTGCTCCAAATTATTTAGTATAGCTTGATTCCAATTATAAATTAAGCTTATATAATGATAGTATAAATGAGCGATTAAACTTGGGCTCGTATTGGACAAGCAAATATTGATTTGTAATTTACTTAAGGAATAATAATTTATGCCGATATTAATAGTATTAAAGCTCATCATGGAAGGAAGAAAACAATGGAACAACATAAAGGAATTCTACTTGAAAGCGGGACAAATGAGTTAGAAATTGTTGAGTTTACTGTAGGACAAAATAAGTTTGGAATAAATGTAATTAAAGTAAAGGAAATTATTCAACCGATAAATGTTACTAAAATTCCTCATTCTCATCCTAATGTAGAAGGGATTATTGAAATCCGTGGCGAAATTTTACCAGTCGTAGATGTCGCAAAGGCACTTGGATTTGAGCCAAGTAATGACCCTTTAAGTGAAAAATTCATTGTAACTGAATTTAATCAAACAAAGGTCGTTTTTCATGTTCATGCTGTTTCACAAATTCATCGAATTTCGTGGGATAAGATTGAAAAACCATCAGGTATGTATCAAGGGCTTGAAGGTCAAATAACTGGTGTCGTAAAAATAAATGATGAAATGGTCTTATTATTGGACTTTGAAAAAATTGTAGTTGATATAAATCCTGATTCTGGGATAAATATTGATCAAGTGAAAAAATTAGGAACACGTGAACGCTCAACGAAAAAGCTTGTCGTTGCCGAAGATTCACCATTATTACGAAAATTGCTACAAGAAACATTAAATGAAGCAGGTTTTCAACGGATTGAATTTTTTGAAAATGGAAAAGATGCATTAACCTATTTGCAGTCAATTGTTGAACAAGGTAAGGCAATTGAAGATGATATCCAACTAGTTATAACAGACGTAGAAATGCCACAAATGGATGGACATCATTTAACAAAACGAATTAAAGATGATCATTCACTGAACATTTTACCTGTTATCATCTTTTCTTCATTAATTACAAATGACTTACGTCATAAAGGACAAATGGTCGGGGCTAGTGCACAAATTAGCAAGCCAGAAATTAGTGAGCTTGTTCAAAAGATAGATGAGTTTATTTTATAAACAATAAACAATAGTCGAATTGTACGGAAGGACTAATTTTTACCTAACATAGTAATCTTAATGTAAGAGGATGTTAGTAAGATTGGTCCTTTTTGTTTCATTCGTTTATTTAAGGTGAGGTGAAATGATGTTATTGCTCGAAGCAAAACGATTTGCAAAAAATGCTCACAAAGGGCAATTGCGTAAGCTGAGCGGTCAAGACTATTTTTCTCATTTGGATAATGTAGCGCTCATTTTGGAACATGCGAATTTCTCAGATGAAGTTATTGCTGCAGGCTATTTACATGATGTAATAGAAGATACAAAGGTTTCAGAGGAACAATTATTTGCTATGTTTGGTGAGGAGGTGACTAGACTCGTTTTAACAAATACTGAGAATAAAATATTGGATTGGGAAAGTCGAAAAGGTGAAACAATAGAAAAGGCAAAATATGCCTCATTGGAAAGTAAAGCGATTATAGCTGCCGATAAGCTTGATAACAGTTCTGACTTACTAAGAGCATTTAAACATCATGGTGATGTAATATGGAGCTATTTTAATCGGGGATACGATAAGCAAGCATGGTACTATCATAATCTCGTTCAATCTCTATTTTTTGGGCTACACAAAAATGAAATCCCTAATTTTTTCTATGATTTGAAAAATAATATTGGATTATTATTTGAGGGTTACCCAAAAAATGATAATGATTAATATTATGATTTCTGGAATATATAAAAACCCCTATCGATATGATAAGGGCTTTTATTGTTTAGTTGAAAAAATGTAATCCTTCCTTTGTGAAAATAAATGGGGAATGTTAAAAGTAATAAAAGCTCATTATGAAAAACAAATACGCTCAAGAAGCTATTCTAACGAAGTCTTGTTTTATCGGTAGCTTTCACCTAATCGTTTGAATACAGGCTTTTCATATGTACGTGTTTTTTTCTGAAAGGATTTCGGAGGTTGTTTATCTTCCATTATTCCTACATAATTTTGCAAAAGTGTTTTTGCCTTTGATAATGACATATGTGCTTTGGGATTACGATAGGTTTGATTTAGGAAACCTAAATGTGGAAGTTGATCGAAGTCATCTTTTGTTGGAGGCATATGAAAGTAGTACTCTCCAGCTGAAACAAGTACATCTGACTGTTGTTTACTAAATTTTGGATTGTTGGAGAAATGAAGTCCTTCCTTTTTTGCTTTTCCTTCATTAACAAGCTTTATTAACGCCTTCTTTTTTAATCCGTAAAGAAATTTTGGATTTGGTGCGGTTTTTGCATGACGGTTTACGACATAAATGGCGCGAGCGAGGTTTTCTGTTGTATGTTGGTTTGTGCGATCGTATCGATTCTGATCGTCCATTGTTTCTCTCCTTTACATTAACACATTTATATTGGAATTCTTTATATAAATTATACTTGCTAGCTAGTAAAAAGCAACAAATAATTTAGAAAACAAATAGTTCAATAAAGCTACATGCTCTTACAATAAATGAATGATGAATAAAAGGAAAAAAGAAGACGTTACGTCTTCTTCTTTAAATTATATGAATATTAGGGTTTGTTTGTTGCTTTCGTTTAATTTTCTTTTCTTTTAAATCAAATGCTCTACTTAATTTTGGCAGTGTTAAAGCATAGAATAAAGCAACGATAAGAATAATCACTGCCATACCATAATATAAGTAATCAATTGATGCAATGACTTTTGGAAACAGAATAGCAATTAATCCTAAAGTTAACGATTGTGCGAACATCATTAAAGGATCTATCCATCCACTTACTCTCCCCATTAGCTTTGGATGGACAATTTTTGGCATCCATCCACCAATTGCGATATTAATTGGTCCTAGACAGGTACCGATAATGAAAACAATTGCTAAAAATAAAGTTACGCTATTTGTAAAGCCAAGGAAGAAGATCAGTAGGCTTGCAATAAAGATAGGAAAAACCATTAATTGATATGGCTTGAATTTTGCTGCAATAACTGTACCTATTCCACTCCCTGTTAATAAGCCTAAGCCTAATGAGAGGGCAAAAAGCGAGGCATACCATTCATAGTTGTCTAAAGTTAGCTCATATTTCATTGTAAACATTGGCAATACAGCAAATGCTCCATTGACAATTCCGAAAATGAAAAAACCAAATACTAAAGATGCTAACAGACGGTTTTTAATAATATAAACAATACCATCTTTAAAATCAGTTACTGACGATTTAAAACTGATATCCTTCCACTTGACCTGTCCATTCGGAAGTCGTGCAGAAATTGGGATTTTACATGATTTAATTAACAACGCCGAAATAATAAAGCTTATAAAATCAACAATCACTGCGCCATGAATTCCTACAGTTTTATAGATAAAAGCCCCGATCCCAACACCAAACACCATAAATATGCTAAACAGCATTTGATTTAAGCCAGCTGCCTGTGCGTACTGTTCTTTATTCAATATCCCTTGGACAAGGCTATTTTCAGCGGGAAAGAAAAATTTTGTTACCGCACTGCGTAAAAAGAGAATAAGAAAAATGATTGGAATAGAATTTAAGAATAAAGCTCCAAATAAAACAATTGTTAACCCTGCTCGAATCCAATCGCAATTTTCTGCAACCTTTTTTCTGTCAAATTTATCTGCAACAACACCTACAAGAAAAAAGACCAAAATTGTAGGTAAAGAATACATAAGCTCAGCAATCGTAGCGTATGATGGTTGATTACTAAAATGGTCTAATAGATAGAAGGCAAATGTCATATTGCCAATTGTTGTTCCCATTTGTGAAAATAAAGCTGCGTAAAACAACTTTACAAAATTTTTATTATGAAAAATTTTCATTTGTTCGCTCCTTAAGTGTCGATATCCACTATTACATTTGTCATTATAAGGGATTTATTGTTTGTTGAATACGCAACTTACAAAATCTTAATAAAATCTTAAGGTCTTATTAAAACTTTTGTCCCGTTTGGAACTAGTGATGAAAGCTCTAATACATCTTTATTGAACATTCGTATACATCCATGAGAGACGGCTTTACCAATAGAGGAAGGGTCATTTGTTCCATGGATACCGTAGTGTAGTTTTGATAAACTTAACCACATTGCACCAAATGGGCCACCAGGATTAGGCTGTCGATTAACAATGACAAAATCTCCTATCGGTGTAGCAGTAACCATTCTTCCAACTGCAATAGGGTATTCTTTAACAACTTGTCCGTTTAAGTATAAAGTTAAACGTTTATTTGAAACGGAAATATGAATACTATATGGAATTGTTTCAGGATCAGGTAAGTTGGGAATGACGATTTTTTGTCCGATGTAAACGAGGTTTGGATTGGAAATTTGATTCGCAATTAATAATTGATTTAGCGGTATCCGATAATTAGCAGCAATGATAGATAACGTTTCACCTTGGCGAACAGTATGAATCATAGCAATCCTCCTTAAAAGGTTTTTATAAACAATGTCTTTAAATGAACAATATAGATTTTCTCTTGAAGTTATGAATGAAGGTTTGTTGTGGAAATGACACTCATTTTCAGACGAATATTCGGGAGTTTTATTGAAATATTAGGCTCTTTATAACGAAGATGCTCACTGCACACTCCATAGAAAGCTTAGCATCTGTATGAAAATTAACCACACTCTACGAGGTAGTTAGCAATAAAGTTTTACGAATATAGCCAAATATAAAAATCCCAGTATACGATATGTTGGATTGTGGTATAATGTACCTTATTTTAGAGGATTAGTTCGGTACTGCTCGTTTTATTTTGATTAAGTTACTTGGCATTTACAGTGAACTATTTTTAATTAGAAAAAAAGAGCAGCTCATCAAAAAAGAATAGGGTGTGAGAACAATCGTGGTTCAAGGAAAATACGCAATTGTTGATATTGGCTCAAACACAATGCGACTTGTCATTTACATGAGAGAAAAAAGTGGTCGATTAAAGGAAATTGAAAATGTGAAAGCAGTCGTGAGACTTCGCAACTATTTGACAGAAGAGCAGGTTTTAGAAGATGATGGCGTAAATTTGCTTATTAATACACTCCATACATTTCAGGAGGTAACAAGACATTATAAGTTAGATGATGTGAAATGTGTTGCAACCGCAACAATTCGTCAAGCAATTAATAAAGAAGAGATATTAGAGAGAGTTAGTAAGGAAACAGATTTTGCAATGCGTATCTTATCAGAATATGAAGAGGCGTACTATGGCTATTTAGCAGTTGTCAATTCCACCTCAATTGAAAACGGCATCACCATTGATATTGGTGGAGGAAGCACAGAATTGACGTATTTTGCAAATCGAAAGCTAATCAACTTTCATAGTTTTCCCTTTGGAGCACTTTCATTAAAAAAGCAATTTGTAAAAGGAGAAACACCAACTCTAGAAGAGTTAATGAACTTACGCAATTTTTTATCAACTCAATTTTCCACATTAGACTGGCTAAAAAATAAGAAATTGCCGATTATTGGAATTGGCGGTAGTGCACGTAATATGGTACAAATCCATCATGAATATGTTAATTATCCACTTGCGGGTTTGCATCAATATATGATGAATGTTGATGAAGTGCATTTAATTAATACATATTTACAATCTTTATCTTTTGAAGACTTGCAGCGTGTTGAAGGGTTATCAAAGGATCGTGCAGACCTTATTATTCCTGCAGTTGAAGTATTTGAATCATTAATGGAATTTGTAGGTGCAGACAAATTTGTTTTAAGTCGAAAGGGATTAAGAGATGGAGTGTTTTATGAAAAGCTAACGAAGGAATTTGGAGTTACCTTGTTTCCAAATGTTATTGAGGAAAGCTTTTATGAGTTAGCGACTGACTTTCAAATTAATGTTAACCATGTTTTCAATGTTACAAAGACAGCACTTACAATCGTTGAATTACTAAATAAATCTGGATTAGTCTCAATAGATAAAAACGATGTGAATTTATTAAAACGTGGTGCACATGTATATAATATCGGAAAATACATTGATGCAGAGTCTAGCAGTCAACATACGTTTTACTTATTGGCAAATCGGACAATTGACGGTTTAATGCATCGGGAACGTTTAATTATTGCTTTAATTGCATCCTATACAAACAAATCTTCTTTTAAACAAAATATTCGCCTATTTAATCAATGGTTTACAAAGGAGGAGCTAACAAAATATCGTCTATTAGGTGCCATAATAAAGTTTGCTTATAGTTTAAATGCAACGAATCGTAATATTATTAAAAATATGGAGTTGCAAGTAAATGACGATACCCTTAGTTTTTTCATTGTTTGCAGAACAGATTTTAAGCCTGAACAATATCAAGTAGAAAAACAGAAAAAACATTTGGAAAAAATAGTGAAGAAATCAATTCAAGTCCATTTTTCTTATCAACAATTTTCTTAAGCTAAATTCATAATGGTAGTACTTTTAGGTGATTTTTATGCCCCGGCATTTACAAAATAATAACAAAACATTTACAATTAATTTACAATCTAAATATTTGTAAATGCTATTATTAAACTAAGAATGCAGGAAATTGTCGATTAAAGGGTGGCTAGAAGGATGAATATAGCAAATATAAATAAAAACAGCGTAGAACTAAATAGTCCAATGTATTACAACAATAGAGAGCTTAGTTGGCTCGCTTTTAACGAGCGAGTTCTTGAGGAAGCGCTAGATGAGCGTAATCCGTTGCTAGAAAGGTTCAAATTTCTATCCATTTTTAGTTCGAATTTGGACGAGTTTTTTATGGTTCGTGTTGCGGGGTTAAAAGATCAGGTAAAGGCAGGCTTTAATAAACCTGAAAATAAGGCCGGGATGACGCCTAAAAGACAATTAAATGAAATTGCCATTAAAACTCATAGATTAGTAGATTTGCAATATAAAACTTATAATGATGTACTATTGCCTAAACTAAGAGAAGAAAATATTGAATTTAAAAAAATGAACGAATTGTCAATCGAAGAGATTGAAAAACTGGAAACGTATTTTGATGAGCATATTTTTCCCGTTTTAACACCGATGGCGGTTGATGCTTATCGTCCTTTCCCAATGCTACTAAATAAAAGCTTAAATTTAGCAATCGTGATTGAAGATAATGAGTATGAGGAAAATCAATTAAAAACTGCAATTGTTCAAGTTCCAGCAGTTTTAGAACGTTTCGTAAAGATCGAAGCGTCTGATAATTCAATGAATTATGTTTTTTTAGAAGACATTATTAGTTATTTTATTAATAAATTATTTAAAGGCTATAAAGTTGTATCTGTTTCTATATTCAGAATTACTAGAAATGCAGATATGACCATTCATGAAGAAGGGGCTCGTGACCTTCTAAAGGAAATCGAAAAAGAATTAAAAAAGCGCAAATGGGGAGCAGCTGTAAGATTAGAAATCCAAAGTAAGGATTTTGATCAAAGAATTTTAAACTATTTAACAACTGAATTAGAAATACATGAGAAAGATGTATATGAAATAGATGGTCCATTAGATTTGACGGTTTTCTTCGTATTTTATAAAGAGATAGCAAAGTTAAAGGAACATTTAATCTACGAAACACTTATTCCACAACCTCCTCGTGATATTGCATCACACGAAAATATATTTGATAAAGTTTCTGAACAGGATGTTTTTTTGCATCACCCATACGAATCCTTTGAGCCTGTAGTGGAATTTGTTGCAGAAGCAGCAGATGATCCAGACGTATTAGCGATTAAGCAAACATTGTATCGGGTAAGTGGTGATTCACCTGTTATTGATGCATTAAAAAGAGCAGCAGAAAACGGTAAACAAGTAACAGTGCTAGTAGAATTAAAAGCAAGATTTGATGAAGAGAACAATGTACAATGGGCAAAAGAACTAGAAAAAGCAGGCTGTCATGTTATTTACGGTATGACCTATTTAAAAACTCATAGTAAAATTACACTTGTTGTAAGAAGAAGAAATAATCGAATAGAACGGTTTGTTCATTTAGGTACAGGTAACTACAATGATCAAACAGCTAAAATATATACTGATATGGGTTTACTTACGTCAAAACGTAAATTTGGTATTGACGCAACTAATTTCTTTAACTATTTAAGTGGCTACACGGAAAAGCCATATTTTCATCACCTATCTGTAGCACCTTTTGATATTAGAAAGGATTTTATTCGCTTAATTGACGCAGAGATAGAATTTCATAAGCGATATTCAAATGGTCGAATAATCGCAAAAATGAATTCGTTAACTGACAAGGCCTTAATTATGAAGCTTTATGAAGCGTCAAATGCAGGTGTTAAAATAGATTTAATCATCCGTGGTACTTGTTGTTTGCGTCCGGGTATTAAAGGTGTTAGTGAGAATATTAAAGTGAGAAGCATTGTCGGTAGATTTTTGGAGCATAGTCGCATTTACTTTTTCCATCATAATGGGGAGGAAAAAACCTTCCTTTCCTCAGCAGATATGATGACGAGAAATATGGAAAAGCGAGTTGAAATTTTATTTCCAATTTTCGATGGTGCGATTAAAAAAAGAATTAATGGTATTTTAGCTGCTGCACTAGCTGACAATGTAAAAGCACGTGAGCAAGATGAAACTGGTGAATACCATTATGTTAAACGTGAACAAGGGGAGCCTATCATTGATAGTCAATTACTATTATTTGATAAAGCCTATCATGTATTAGAGGATGAGGAATAAAAGGATCGAAGAAACGATTTTACTTAAAATGAGTAAATCGTTTCTTCTTTTTTATTTATCCTAACTTGTATTTCACAATAATCATATGTGTCCTTTTATTTCATGAGAAAGATTGTTACTGTAATAATAGAATTTACATAGAGGTGTATGGAGTATATAGTTTGAAATTTTAACTACTGTATAATAGCTTAGAAAGCAGGTTTGAAAAGTGAAAAGGAAATTATATAACAGTCTTTTAGTTGCAGCTGGGGGTGGCATAGGTTCATCTTTACGCTATATCGTTACACTAATACCTGGAATCGGCTTCTTTTCAACGTTATGTGTAAATATTATAGGTAGCTTAATCTTAGGATTTATTACGTCTTATTTATTTAATAAAAAGGAACAACAATCGATTAAATTGTTACTTGGAACAGGATTTTGTGGAGGATTCACAACAATGTCGACCTTAAGTTTAGAATTAACAGAACTTCCAATTGAATTTGCTTTAGGATACATATGTTTATCTCTTGCTTTAGGAATCGGATTTGCTTTTATAGGAATGAAGCTTGCAATTTTCGTTAGAAAGGAAGAGAATTCATGATTTATGTTGCACTTGGTGGAGCAATTGGTGCGGCTATGCGTTATTTCATTTCAGATTATTTAGGGGAACATACAAAGGAAATGAAGCTACCAATACCGACTCTAATCATTAATTGGATAGGCTCATTATTATTAGGGGTATTTGTCGTATTCATTGAAAAAGACAATACTTTACTTTTTTTAGGAACAGGATTATGTGGAGGCTTTACAACCTTTTCAACATTTTCTGTCGAAGTGGTACAACTGCTTCAAAAGAAGAATTATATAGTTTCGATTCTCTATATTTGTATAACGATTTGTGGATGTGTAATAGGGATTTATCTTGGGGGATTAATGAAATCATTTTAACGAAAAAAAAGATTAATTTAAAAATGCACTGAATGTCATCTGAAATTCCAGATGACATTCAGTGAAAAAAGGTATTATAGGCTACATATTTATAAAAGTAAGTTTTTTTAACGGGAAGTAAGCGTAAAGACAGTAATTTCCGGAGTAGATAAAAAGCGGAACGGCAATCTTGTTGTACCAAGTCCACGATTAACATAAAGCTTCATCTCATCAATTGAGTACATTCCTTCCGAATAAACAGTTGCATATGGCGGGGTAATTAATGGGCCGTAAAAAGGAAGTTGAATTTGACCACCGTGACTATGACCTGATAATTGCAAATCAACAGGAAATGTTTTCGATTTAACTGCTGCATCAGGTTCATGTGCCAATAATATATTAAATCTCTCTTTATTTAAATTGCCTAAAGTTGCTTCATAGCTTGGTTTTCCTAACATCAAATCATCAAGACCAGCAATTCCGATCGTATGATTATTTTTTTTGATATTCGAAACCTCATTTTGGAGAACTTTAAACCCCGACATCGTCATAACATTTTTATAAATGTCTGTACCATATCCACCATGATCATGATTCCCGTACACCGCATATTTTCCATACGGAGCTTTTAGCTTTTCTAAAATAGGTACAATTTGATTTATTTTAGGATATTGATTAGGCTCATCCATTAAATCTCCAGTAAAAATAAGTAAATCAGGTGAGAGGCCATTGATTTTAGCCACAATCGTATCTAATCTTTTTAACGTGAAAAAATCAGATAAATGTGTATCACTAAACTGAACGATTTTAAATCCTTTGAAAGCTTCGGGTATTTTAGAATTCACAATTGTTTTGTTTACGATCTCCAATCTTGAAGGCTCAATATATCTTGCGTACAAATAACCACCAGCTGCTGTCAACAACCCTGCAAATGAAATGGTGAAAATTCCTTTAATAAAGGACCTTCTAGAATATAATTTTGTCATGTTAACCAACCAATCTTAAGAAGTATGTTTTAGAGACTAACTTCAACTAGAGAAGAAAGTATAAATGTCTACATCATTTCTTTATTAATGGCTCTTTTCTAAAATATTGTTGCTTTAAAAGCATTGTAAAGGTTGATTGGAGCGTATCAGGTGTTTATTCAAAGAAGGCTCACGACCAGTGAGCACTGCACGAGGAAATCAACCAAAATTGAAATCAACCAAAATATCTACTAATAAAATGTAACAATGTTCACGAAAAAAGCCTTATCAATTATCACTTTAGAACTCTAACTGTCATTAGAAAAGTGCTTGGGGGAGCAGAGTAATCTCTTAAAAGTTTGTTTTGAGCAATAAGTCAATCTAGGAGCTAAGTAATCTGCCAGAAAAAGTATTTAGTAAAAAGAGGTTGTATAAGTGATACTTGCCCAGATAGTTTACATATAATCTTATTAATAAAATATTTATGTTCATAATTTTGAAATTTTCCTAGTTTAGTATAACATGTTTCAATTTCTTACTTCTATGAAAAACAAATATGTAAATAGATCTTCATATATTTGTTAGATTTTAGTCAAATATTTATGTTAAAATAAAATGAATGGCCATTCATTATTTTTCCTTAGTTTGGTAATTTAAGACAAAATAGGGGGTGCATTGCTTGTTAAATAAAGTGATTGTTGTCACAGGTGGTTCAAATGGGATGGGGAAAGCAATGGCTAGCCACTTTGCAAATGCTGGAGCCAAAGTTGTAATTATCGGCCGCACGCTTGAAAAACTAGAAGCAACAAAGCTAGAAATTGAAACATATGAAGGGCAAGTATTGCCTGTACAGCTTGATGTAAGGGACCCACAAAAGATTGAGGAAATGATTGAACAGGTTGAGCGAAATTTTGGTCAAATTGATGTATTGGTCAATAATGCAGCAGGGAATTTTATTTGTCCAGCCGAGAAGCTTTCAATAAACGGCTGGAATTCTGTGATTAATATCGTTTTAAATGGAACCTTTTATTGTTCTTCAGCTATAGGTAAGTACTGGATTTCTCGGCAAATTAAAGGGACGATATTGAATATGGTCGCAACATATGCATGGGATGCTGGTGCAGGAGTCATTCATTCAGCTGCAGCAAAAGCTGGCGTTTTATCGCTAACTAGAACATTAGCAGTTGAATGGGGGAGTAGATATGGAATAAGAGTAAATGCGATTGCACCCGGACCGATAGAGAGAACAGGTGGGGCTGAGAAACTTTGGGAGTCAAAAGAAGCAGCAGATAGAACTCTGCGCAGTGTACCATTAGGAAGATTAGGCACCCCTGAGGAAATTGCTCATCTTGCTGCATTTTTAATATCTGATGAGGCATCTTATATTAACGGTGAATGCATAACAATTGATGGAGGACAGTCATTAAGGCAACACCCTTTTTAAGCAATGGACATTATTAGTTTATTTATTTTTCGCGAAATAGACAAAATAGAATTTAACTCTATATGGTTTTAACTAACAATTATCCGTTAAGGAAATGTTTGAACAGCCTTTACGTAACAAATTAGTTGTTTCAAAACACAGCTTAGAAATACGAAATCGAATAGGATTTATGATATAATCATTCATACTTAGATACATATAGGGTGAGGGGATTGTCATGGATCCATTAGATATTATGTCGAATATGGAAAAGGTTATACCATATTATCAAGCCATCTTTAGTGCTGATGAACAAAGGGTCATTGGCTATGAAATATTAGGTAGAATCGAGCTTAATCAAAATGAAATGAAAAGTCTAGGTTCATTTTTTCAAGATGATAATATACCAGATGATTTTCGAGTAGAGGTAGATGATTGGATCGTTAATAAAGCGCTAGATGAATTTTTGCAGCTAAATGATTCAGAACTTTTAATCTTTATAAACCGTGATGCTAATCTTCTCATGCTTGATCACGGTGAAAGCTTTCTTGAAATTCTCCTTGAAAAGCAGAATCACGGCTTGAAGTTAAATCAAGTAGTAATCGAGATAAATGAACATAATTTCCGTGGAGATGTTGATCAGCTTTATCATTTATTAATGTATTACAAAACATATGGAATTAAAATCGCGATCGATAATATTGGGAAAGCAAGCAGCAATTTAGATCGAATTGGCCTGCTCTCACCAGATATCTTAAAAATTGATTTACAGCCGTTGCGTATGACTTCACCATTGCAATCTTACTATGATGTCCTTTATTCCATTTCATTATTAGCAAGAAAAATCGGTGCGACCTTGCTATATGAGGATATTGAAGTGAATTTTCAACTTCAATATGCATGGAAAAATGGTGGGAGATATTATCAAGGTTATTTTTTAGAGAAGCCGAAAAGACAATTTATTGATCGCGATGATTGCAAAGAAAGGTTGAGAAATGAATTTCAGCATTATATTTCATCAGAAAAAAAGAAGCTTGAAAAACTTCACCATTTTACTGAGAACTTTCATCAGCGAATCCACCAATTAATAGCGAAATTAGGAAAACAATATGAAAATTATGATGAATTATTAGCTGAATTAGCAGTCCATTTAGATGATTGTAGTTTTAGAATTTACATATGTGACGAGGACGGCTTTCAACAATCAGTGAATATATATAAGAAAGATGAATGGGAAGTTCAACCGGAATATTATTTGAAAAATTGGAGTTGGCGTCCTTATTTTTTAGCTAATATTATGAAAATGCGCTTTGATAAAAAAGGGTTTTTAAGTGATGTTTATAGTGATATTGAGAAGGGGGATTTAATTCGCACCTTTTCTTATCCATTGAATCAGGAGCATTACTTATTTATTGATTTGTCATATGAATTTTTATATGAACAGGAAAGTTTATTGTAAGGGCTATTTATTAGAAGGAAATGAAATCCAAAGCATATTCCTAATCATTCTGAGGTATCTTACGTATTAAGGGGTGAAATGGAATGAGCAATTTTACAACGATTCTTTTTACACTAGCTCTAATTATTTCCATTGTTAGTTTAATCTACACGTTTAAAGTTGGACGGACGGTAAGTGAGAGAAGAGCGAAACAGGATGGTCAAATAAGCGAAAAAGTTCAAGCACATCCGTATATACGAAATCCGGTTTTTTTAGCTTTTTTAATAGCAGGTATTCTATCTCTAGCATATATCTTTTATCTTGCTTATACAATCAGTTGGTAACAGCGGAAGAGTTCCGCTGTTTTTTTATGAAGGTGCTGTGGAAATTATCGTTTATTTTTACCACTATGTTGGACTTTATTTATCACTTCTATTAAAGATACAAAAATTTGGGCTCTTTTTTGAAAGATTGTTGTTTTAGCACTATTTATATAAAGGTTAATGAGAGGAGCTACTTGCGAGGCTCCTGGGGGATAAGTGGGATAGGTGAGATCCCATAAGTGTTACACTAATTAGGCTCACTACCCACCCTGCGAAAAACAAGTTCTGTAGCAGATATTAATCAAAAGCGACAACTAAAGTAAAAATAGAAGTTTACGAAAAAAAACAAAAGTTATAAGAAAAAAGTTAGCTAAAAAAGGTTGACATTGAAAGTGATAATCATTATCATTGTAAATAAGAACAATAACTCTTCAAGTTCTTGGTCTTATTTATGTTAGAGGATTTAACCCGAGTCTTCGATTAACCAGGAATTTGATTAGTCATGCAACTCTCGATTTTCCCCCAAACCCCTTTTAATAGAAAGAGAAAAAGCTTGGCTGGTCACCAAGCTTTTTCTATGTACTTTATTTATTTTAACTCCAATAGCTCCTCAAGCTTTTGCAAATCAAAGCCGATGACAATTTGATCGTCAACTGTCACAGTTGGTGTTGAAGTAGAAGATAGTTCATTTACTAAAATATCGCGAGCTTTCGAATCTATGCTTACGTCTTTTTCGCTGTATTCTATTTGATAATGATTTAAAAATTGTTTGACAATTTGACATGGTGGACAGCTTGGTTGTGTATAAACGACTACTTGTTTTTTCATTACAGTTCTCCTTTTGTTTAATTCCAATAAAAACGAATTAAAAAAGTTTAATATTGCTAAAAATGATGCCAAGATAATGAATAAAAATCGACAATTTTTTTATTTTGTAGAGAATAATAAAAGTTTTATTTGGTAATCCCTTAATACATAGTGTAAAATTGTAAAGGCACAAAGTAAAGATACTTACTTATTGAAATATTATTTCGTGGATAAAATGTATGGTAGAGTATAACAATACGAATAGGAAACAGTTTTCCGTTAACTCTTCCGGAAGGGGGATATTTAGTGTCACAATTATTAGGAATTATTACAAGACTACAAAGTTTACAAGAAAATGCAGGTTCTGGTGAGCCTCTACAACGTTTTTTTGAGGTTGAAGGTGAAAAGCGTTGCAGTGTGAAGTATTTCGATAAAACTAATACGTTTGAATTAGAGGTTTATCAAAAAGGCGAAAAACCACAATCATACCAATTTGATAATATTGATATGATTGCGATGGAGATTTTTGATTTACTTCAATAAGTATTAAGTATAATGTTGTTCGATTTAAGATGGTTCAAAAAACTCGAGAGAAGGAGTCTATCATGAGAAAAGATCCTAAAGTTATTTGCCCATTCTGTCAACAACAACAATCACTGTCAAAGTCGTTAACAGCTCAATCAAATCAAAATGTCATCTTTACGTGCTCTCATTGTCATGAGTCAATTAAAAACATTGAGACAAGTAAAGGATAGTCATTCCAATTATGGGATGACTATTTTTTTATAAAGATAAGAAAGTATAAAAATTTGGGTCTACCACAGTCATTTAAGCTGTGGTATTTTCATTTTATGGAGACCAATATATTGAGAAGAATATTTTTTGATAAACACCAACATTGGGAA
>NZ_JBQENT010000037.1:0-54656 GCF_052044855.1 Metabacillus sp. 22489 | reverse complement strand
ACAGCACATATCTCCACTCTATACTTGTTTCTCGACAACTCAAGTATATAAGAATGGGTGATATTGTGCTCTTTTTTTCTTCAAATTGTTTTAAAACCCCAACATTTATTATAGAACCAAAAAAAGAGAGTGGCTCAAAACCAAAGGTTTAGACCCCTCAAACACATATATAGCTAATGATGAGATTCATTTACTATATACCGGTGTTTGGTGGAGGGGTTAGACCCTTTTGAGTCACTCTCTTTAATTTTATTTATTAAGCTGGTGTTAACATTTCCTCGAGCTTCTTTGATGGAACTGGTGGACTAAAATAATAGCCTTGAACCTCGTCACACTGCTCTGATAATAGGAAGTCGATTTGATCGATAATTTCAACGCCTTCTGCGATAACGGTTAGGTCGAGACTCTTTGAAACGGAAATAATGGCTTTGACGATCGCTGCACTTTGTTTATCAGAATTAATATTGCGAATAAAGGATTGATCAATTTTTAATACGTCTAACGGAAACTTATGTAAATAATTTAATGATGAATAGCCTGTTCCGAAATCGTCAAGTGAGATGCTAACGCCAAGACGTTTGAGGGCATTAAGCTTTTCGATTGATTGCTCCAAATCAATCATGGCCATTGTTTCTGTAACTTCAATATTTAAATATTTTGGCTCTAAGTTTGTTTCTTGTAAAATATTCGCGATTTTGTCGAGTATATTATATTGTTGAAATTGCCGTGCCGAAAGATTGATGCACATAGTAATTGGTTCATAGCCTTCATCCTGCCACTGTTTATTTTGTGTGCATGCTGTTTTTAGAACCCATTCGCCGATTGGAATGATTAATCCGGTTTCCTCAGCGATAGGGATGAATTCTCCAGGAGAAATCATTCCATATTTGTTCGAATTCCAGCGGAGTAAGGCTTCGACACCTACTAGCTTTCTTGTCTGTAGGTTTACTTTAGGCTGGTAGTGCAAGTGCAGCTCATTATTATGTAATGCATTTCTTAGTGCACTTTCCAGTAGCATTTTTCGTTTGTTCTTCTTAATCATTTCATCTGAATAATATTCAACAACATTTGCTCCCTTTGTTTTTGCGACGAACATTGCTGTATCCGCATTTTTTATAAGTGTATCCGCATCCTTACCATTGATAGGATATAAGCTAATGCCAATGCTAGGTGTCGTAAAAATTTTATGTCCCTCAATGATAAAAGGATGCTGAAAAACATAAATAATCTGTTCAGATAGTTCTGTTGCGATTTCTTGATTCGCATGCCGGATGACAATAGAGAATTCATCATCACTTTGTCTTGCGAGCAGACTCTTTTCTGAAACAAGTAATTTTAAGCGTTTTGCCACTTCAATTAATAGTAAGTCACCAATGTGAGGCCCAAGTGTTTTATTAATGATTTTGAACCGATTGATATCAATAAATAAAACCGCAAGCTGTTCCTGTTCAAATATAGGATTACCAATTGCCTTGTCTAAGTACTTTTTAAAATATTTCCGATTATATAAATTTGTTAAGCTATCAGTATAAGCAAGCTGTTTGATTTTTTCCTGCGCTTTTTTTCGTTCGCTAATATCCCGTGATATTGCAAGAGCATAATTTGCATCACCTAGACGGAGGATGCGGACACTAATTTCACTAGGGATTTTCTCCCCGGATTTAGAAATATATTCCCCTTCAAATGTTGTATAGCCCTTTTCAAGAAGCTTTTGTTGGGTTTCTTGAATTTTATCGAGACGGTCATTAGAGGTAATATCTAACGGCGTCATCGTCAGAAGCTCTTCTTTTGTATAGCCGAATCGTTCACATCCGATTTGATTGATATCAATAAAGTTTAGCGGCATACCATCGTTATCTAGTCCAAAAAGATAGATTGCATCATTTGCATATTCAAATATTGTTCGATATTTCACTTCGTTTTGAATTTGCTCTTCTCTCGCCTTTTTCTTTAACGATATGTTTCTTGAAATACTTAAAATCGCTTTTTGTCCATTGTAATCGATTGAAAAGGTAATTGTTTCAAGATGGATTTCCTGTCCATCCAAACTAGTTGCTCTTTGCTCAACTAAGTCTAGTGTGCTTTTTTCTTCTAAAAGCTTTACTCCCTCCATTGCCTGTTCCCGATTAGCTGGATGAAGAAAATGATAGACGGATTTTCCGAGCAATTCTTCTGGAGTATTTGCCCCAAGTGTCTTGGCTCCAGTTTGGTTGATATATAAAATCATTCCGTTTTGATGAATAACGACAATTTCGGGAATCTTTTCTAAGATAGCAAAATACGGATTATTTTGTTTTTGCTTCTCAAGTTCTTCATGATGACTCCTTTTTATTAAAATGTATAAAGGAGTGAGTGCTATGAAAAAAATGATACATATCACTGCGCTATGTAAAAAGGTATCCATCCTTAGAGGAAGAATAAAAAATGTCAAAAGGAAGGACGTAAAAAATAGGGTAATGGTCAGGTATATTAGTTTTCCAGTTTTGTTTTTCATTTTGTCAGTTCCTTTAATTAAGATACGCAAAGAATAAGTGAATTTTAGTAGTCTATTAGTCGTAGTTCTAACTTAATAGTATGAAAGAATTTTACCATAAAGTATGGCTTAGGTAAAAAGCATTATAGTAGAATGCTCACGAAATTGAGTGAGTCGAAGATGTCATGTAAAATAAGGATAAGAATACGAGAGAATAAGGTGAATAACGTGCAAAAAATAATCGTAATAGGTGCAGGGATACTTGGCGCTTCAACGGCATATCATCTTGTAAAAGCGGGAGTTGAGGTAACGATTGTTGATCGCCATGATAGGGGACAAGCTACTCGGGCAGCTGCAGGGATAGTCTGTCCATGGCTTTCACAAAGAAGAAATAAAGCGTGGTATCAGCTAGTGAAGGGTGGAGCGCGCTATTATCCGAGCTTAATTAAGCAGCTAGAAGAAGATGGTGAAAGTGATACAGGCTATAACCGTGTTGGTGCCATTTGCCTTCATACCGAGAAGGAAAAATTAGAGCAAATGGCTGAAAGAGCAAAAAAACGGAGAGAGGATGCTCCGGAAATTGGAGAAATAACGATTTTATCACCAGCTGAAACGAGACGTTTATTTCCACCGTTAGCTGAAGAGTATGGCTCTGTTTATGTTTCAGGAGGTGCTCGGGTAAATGGGCATGCAATGTGTGAATCATTAATTCGTGCAGCTATGAAAAATGGGGCAAGGTTTATTTCTGGAGATGCGAGACTTGTATGTGAGGATAACAATGTGAAGGGGGTTCAAGTGGAAGGTGAGACGATCCTAGCTGATAAGGTTATCGTAACTGGTGGTGCATGGGCGAGTGAGCTATTGAAGCCACTCGGGATACAATATGCAGTCACACCGCAAAAGGCGCAAATTATCCATCTTGAATTACCAGAAGCAGATACCGGAGATTGGCCAGTTGTCATGCCGCCGACAAATCAATATATCCTTACATTTGAAGCAGGCAAGGTTGTGCTTGGCTCAACGCATGAGAATGAAGCAGGCTTCGATCCTCGTGTGACAGCGGGAGGCGTACATGAAATTCTTGACAAAGCACTTGCAATTGCGCCAGGTCTCTCAAACGCAACGCTGCTTGAAACGAAGGTAGGATTTCGACCATTTACACCAGGATTTCTCCCGATAATTGGGGAAATGCCGACAATGAGCAACCTATTATTAGCAAATGGCCTAGGTGCCTCGGGCTTAACGAGCGGCCCTTATTTAGGAGCAGAAATGGCTAAGCTAGCATTAGGTGAAGAGCTGGAAATTGATCTTCATTTATATGATGTATCTGGGGCGTTGAGCTTTGTAGAGTAGCTAGTAAGTTTTTGCTGCTCTTTTTTTGGTGAAGATGAAAACGTTCCTTACAATGAAAAAACACCTCTGCCATTTTTGTGAGCAGGGGTGTTCTGCATGTAGATTCTAAAGGGTGTAAACCATTACTTTAATCGTAAAAACCGATAATTGATAAAGAAAGTATCCAAAGAAGCCGACAAGTGTAAAAAATACAAGAAATGTTGCTGGAAGAACCTTATTATTCATTTTACGAACCTCGCAATCTATAAAATAGTATCAATAGTATGTACCGTTTTTTTATTTTTTAAACATAATTGTTACAAAGGTAAATAGAATCGTAATTTTGGACTAATAGTAGGTCGTATTGCACATTATAAAAAAATGATGTTACAAAAACTTACATAAAGCCTTACAGGAAAGAAAAAAAGATGTATTGTAAATGTATCAAAAGTAAAGGGGCTGGCGTAAATGGTAAAATCAAACGTAGGAATCCTTGCATTTTTAGTATTAACGGTGAAAATTGCCTTTACGTATTAAGGTTAAACATATAGAGAGTTTGTAAGATGATGGCTGTCCCCGAATAGGTGGGATAGCTATTTTTATGGGGAATGAAAATGTGGGAAAGGCTATCAAAAAAATTGATAGAAAACATAGATGATGGAGGAAAAGAAGGTTTGTGAAACTATTTAAGGGATAGAGAATGGAATATATGAAAAACGATAAGCTTAGATACCTCATCAAAAGGAGGCTGAAAAAGAGAGGGAGGGGAGCCCTATTTTTTCAGCCTCTTTAATGGAGAAAGGTTATGCTGCAACGTCTCGTTTTCGAAAAACCGTAAAGGCGAGAGCGTGAAAGATAATGAAATAGACAATAAGCATCGTGATGGAGAATCCTAATGTCATTCCATCGATCGGTGGGACTCCATCGAAATAAACAGTTAAGTCTGTATTTGCGAATAAGATATATTTTGTCCATTCATATCGGCTTGCAAGTAGCATTGTTGCCGTACTGCCAGAGAATAATAAAAACATTGACACACCAATTGCAAGTGAGCTATTGCGAAATATCGCTGAAATCATGAACGAAAGCGTCGACATCATAATAATATCAATGGAAGATAAGAGATATTGTCCGATTAGATATGTTACAATATTTTGTTCCTCCACTTTCCCATTTACATAAGCTAAATGAGAGCTGTCGGTTGTCGGTGTGCCGAAGAGAATAAGTCCGACGATTGCTGATAGAACAAAGATGAACGCCATAAGAAACAAGCCGAATAAGAGAACCGTTATATACTTGGAAAGTAAAATTTTTGTTCTGCTTATAGGTCGAATTAAAAGCAGCTTCATCGTTCCCCATGAAAATTCTGAGGCAACCATTCCCGAGGCGATGATAATCATAAACATACCAGCGAACCCGAGAATCCCTTGTGAGTCAGAAACAAATGACCAAATATGATTATCTGTTTCTGGAGCGACATTTTGCTCTAAACGGTACTCGTTTATTGCAATTTCTCTCTCATAGTGCATTTTCATATTTGCATTTTTGTCTCCAAGCTCGGTTAAATTTTTCTGATCTGTTGCTATTTGTGCTTCAACTTCCTTCTTCCAGTCACTACTAGCTTCATGTGAAGATTGACTTTCTTCATATTTTAAGAGAGCTCCAGAACCTAGCACTGCAATCGCTAAAATAACGAGCATGACAATCGTTCCAGCGCGTTTCATAATTTTTATCCATTCGTTACGTATTAAATTAGACAATGTTTCTACCTCCTTGGTCTGTTATTTCTAAAAAGCGATCCTCGAGAGATTTTGCTATTGGTTTAACAGAATAAATGTTAATTTCCTCTTCGGTAAGCTGTTTAATAAGAAGCGGGATTTGTTCCTTATCTACTTGGACTGTGAAGCCATTTTCTGCGCATGTTGCGTTTAAGTCTTCCTGTAACCATTTTTTTGCTTCGCCTAGCTCACCTGTTTCAAATTCAAAGAGCTGCTCGCTACTCGGTAGCTCTGAGATATTTTGAATCGTTGTAAGCTCACCCTTTTGGAGAATTGCGATACGGTCACACATCATTTCCATTTCTGATAATAGGTGACTTGAAACGATCACGCTCATGCCCTTTTCTCTAGTAAGGGTTTTAAGATGATCGCGCATTTCTCTAATTCCAGCTGGATCTAGACCGTTTGTTGGTTCATCTAAGATTAATAGCTTTGGATCGTGCAAAAGGCATTGAGCAAGTCCTAACCGCTGACGCATCCCTAATGAGTAGGTTTTGACCTTGTCATGAATTCGGTCTGATAGCCGTACTAGTTTGATCACTTCATCGACCTTTTGTTTTGTAATTCCTTTATGCATTCTTGCGTATTGCATAAGATTTTGATATCCTGTCAAAAACTTATACATTTCTGGATTTTCGACGATTGCTCCGATATTCGCAACAGCGCCCTCAAAATCCTTTTGAATGCTTTTTCCGCAAACGATAATATCGCCCTTACTAATTTTCATTAAGCCGACAATCATGCGGATTGTTGTCGTTTTCCCAGCCCCGTTAGGACCTAAAAATCCAAAAACCTCGCCTTGCTTAACAGAGAAGCTAAGATTATGAATGATTGTTTTTCCTCTAATCGTTTTTGATACATTTTTTAACTGGAGTAGCTCTTTCATTTACGATCCCACCTCGATTTTATTTACAGCTGATTTAAACCAGTTTAATACGGATAAACCTTGTTCCTCGCGTAATTGCTCTACATTTTTCTGTCCAATGACAGAGCCATAATAAATGGCGATAACCTCATCTAAAAGGGATTCAATTTCATTGATTTCATGTGTTGCGATAAGAATGATTTGCTTATCAAAATCAACATATTGAAGAAGGCTTTTTACTATCGCATCTCTTACCATCGGATCTAGGCCGGAAAATGGCTCATCAAGAAGGATAACGTCTGTGTCTCTAGCTAATGTTGTGACAAGCTTAAGTCGCCCGCGATTTCCCTTCGAAAGTGATTTTACCTTTTTGTGACCATCTAGCTTCATCTCTTTTAGAAGCCTTTGAGCTCTTTCAAGATTAAAATCGGCAAATTGACTTGCGATGAAATCGATCGTCTCTTGAACAGTAAAGGTTTCGTAGAACATATCTAATTCAGTTAAATAGGCGACAGATTGACTTGTTTTTCTAGTAACTGTTTCGTCGTTTACCGTTACTATTCCGCTTGTCGGAAAGACGAGGCCAGTTATGAGCTTTAATAATGTTGATTTACCACTGCCGTTTGGGCCGACTAATCCGTAAATCTTTCCTTTCTCGAAGGTAAGATTGATCGTATTTAAGGCGTAATTGCTTCCGTATTTTTTCACTACGTTGCGTAATTGGACTGACATCGTTATTGTTCCTCCTCAAGATAAAGCTTCAAGCATGCCATCATTTGATCCTTCGTAACACCCATCTCACTCATTTTCTCGACAAAGGTTTTAATGATTTCGGTTTGGAGAGAGCCTTTGATTTCGTTAAGAAGCTGTTCATTTTCTACAACAAATGTACCTTGTCCTCTTCTTGTTTCCACGATACCCATCCTTTCTAACTCAGAATATGTTCGCTGGACTGTATTAGGATTAACCCCCATTTGGACGGCCATTTCCCGAACAGACGGCATTTTATCGCCGAATTTTTGCTTTCCTCTAACAATATCGATAATAATTTTGTCGGCAATTTGCATATATATTGGCTTTGATGATTGAAACTCGTCTGACACTGATTACACCTCTACTTTCCGTTCAAGTAATCTTGCAGCAGCTAAAACGAGGATAATAGATAAAATGACATAATAGAGAAAAGGTAGAACAGGTATTGTGCCTTCTCCAAAGTTAACTACCCAGTCTCCTTTTTCATAAGAAAACTCAGGAGTTGAGATGATTTTTACGGAAAATTTCGTCATCCAATCATTAATAATCGTTATTTTTAATAAGAGACCTTCAAAAATGTTATAAGCAATAAACATCGCTAAAATAATTAGCCATCTAAACGGCTTTAGCTTTGGATAATGTGCGCATGCATGGTAAAAAGCCCAATAGAAGCAGATCCAGCATGAGAAGAATATCCCTAGTAGTAGTATGAAAATATTTAAATAAACAATTGCCTCGATGAAAAACCCAACACCTATTTGCTCATATACAGATTTTCCGAACCAATATAAGCTAATTGCTCCATAAATCGATAAAAGAATTTGTAGGATCACTTGATAGGTAAGGATAACGATAAATTTTGATAAAAGTAAGGTTAGACTTGAGCGCGGACTATATAGCCATAGTTGATTTTTCCCCTCAATTTTTAAAAAAGAAAACATCATCAATGGTGTGTAAAGGATGAGAGCTAACCCAGATAAAATAAAGATGACGAATGTTCCCGCATGTTGTTTCGCATAGGAAGAATACCCAAAACCAGCTCCTAAAACGATAAGAAGGAGGATTAAAGATGTGAAAAACAGCCACCTAGAAATTTTAAAATCCTTTTTTAATAAACCTGTTATTGGACTCATAATTAGACTCCTTTGTATTAGTGTACTATTTGGATAGTACACTAATACATTAATATTCGTCAAGTAAGACTTAATTTTTTTTGGGGATATCATATAAAGGAGAGAGAAAGTTCATATTTTGAAATAATTTATTACACAAAATGAAATCGAGAAAAAATTGGAAATTATCAGAATTTCATAATATATTGACAGTATATATCCCCTTTGATAAATTATTTTATAATAATAAGAAATTTCAAAAATAGGCTGGCAAATTTATTAAAGGGAACTAATGAGCGAAGAAATTTTACAATGCTTTCGAATTGTGATGATTTCACCTGCGAATTCTGTTCGTTTCACGAAATAAAAAACTATGTTCGAATTCCTTCATTATTAGAGGGAACGTTAATAGAGTGCCTTAAGCTTATGGAATAAGGGTGGAAAAGCGAGATCATACTCGTCCCTATGCACGTACAGGGGCGGGTTTTTTAGTTGGTTAGGAAATGATCAATTGCTAACGACAGCTTAGTGTTTAGCTCCTCCCAGGTCACATATTTGTGTTTTGTTTGTCAAAGCTATTCAAGACGCATCATACGCTTTAGTCTGTTTAAAAGAAGGGAAAATAAAATGAAGAAAATCGATACTGTTTTAATTGGACTTATGTTATTTTCAATGTTTTTTGGTGCGGGTAATCTTATTTTTCCGCCTTTTCTAGGATTGCAGTCAGGTACATCGTTTTGGGCTGCAATGATTGGTTTTATCGTAACGGGTGTCGGGCTTCCGTTTGCAGTATTGTTTGCAATATCGCTAGTAAATGGTGGAGTTCAAGCAATTGGAGATAGAGTCCACCCTGTTTTTAGCACTGCATTTATGGTCATCATTTATTTATGTATTGGCCCATTTTTAGCAATTCCCCGTAATGCAAATGTGGCATATGAAATGGGGATTAAGCCTTTTTTAAGTGAGACTGCTCATTCACCGATTAGTTTGTTTTTGTTTACTCTCGTTTTCTTTGCGCTCGTTTATTTTGTTAGTTTAAATCCAGAGAAAATGGAAAAGTATATGAGTCGCTGGATAACACCAGTATTGCTAATCTCAATGGTTATTTTATGTGTTGTCGGCTTTGTAAAGCTTGATGGTGGGTTCCAAGCACCATCCTCTGCTTATTCGTCTGGAGCTTTTTCAAAGGGATTTATCGAGGGGTATAATACAATGGATGCCCTTGCTGCTCTTGCATTTGGGATTGTTATTTTGACATCAATCCAAAAAAGAGGAGTGTCAGACCGAAAGCAGCTAACAAACTATATGATAAAGGCAAGCCTAATTGCAGGTGGATTATTGTCGCTTGTTTATATTAGTCTAGGTGTAATTGGAGCAAGAATGGCCCAAGTAGGCTCATATGAAAATGGAACAGATATATTATCGTCTGCAGCAACGCTTTTATTAGGACAAGGTGGAAAGACCTTACTTGGAATCATTTTTACGCTTGCGTGCTTTACAACCGTTGTCGGGTTAACGACAGCATGTGGTCAATATTTTTCAAATCTTATGGCAAAGGTTAGCTATAAAACGGTTGTCCGCTTAGTTACTTTAGTAGGATTAATTCTTTCAAATTTAGGTTTAAATCAAATTTTGAAAATTTCCGTTCCCTTCTTAGTTACGGCATATCCTTTAACAATTGTTCTAATTGCCTTAACGTTTTTTCATCGGTATTTTAAACATCCACGAATGGTTTATGCGACGACCATTTTGTTTACGGCAATCTTTGCAATTATCGGTGGTTTGAATGCCTTTGGATTGAATCTCGGTGTCCTGCAAGTAATGATTGGATACTTACCATTCGCTACGTACGGGCTGGAATGGATTGCGCCTGCGTTAGTAGGCTTGCTTCTTGGGCTTGTCTTAAGTCAATTTAGTAAGGCAGCTAAAAGCATAGGTTAGGTTGATAGTATAACGTTCTTAATTGTATAAAAAGAAATGAAACTCTCCTATAATGGATGAGTTTCTTTTTTTGTCCTTTAAGTATGAGAATGGAGATACAAGAATAAAGTACTTCATAATCGATATTCTTCTAAAATCCGAATGGATATATATGTTAATATAGAATGATGAGAAAATTAGTAAGAAGAAAGATTTAATAGAAGTTAGTAATTGAGGTGTTTTAGTGGAGAGTAAATTTATAAGAGGAACTTTCTTTTTAACAGCAGCAAGCCTAATATCTAAGATTTTGGGCTTCATTTATATTATTCCGTTCACGGCCCTAGTAGGGACACAAGGGTATGCGTTGTATAAATATGCTTACGGTCCGTATACAATTTTGTTAAGTATTTCAACAATAG
Source organism: Metabacillus sp. 22489 (assembly GCF_052044855.1). NCBI lineage: Bacteria > Bacillati > Bacillota > Bacilli > Caryophanales > Bacillaceae > Metabacillus > Metabacillus sp. 22489. The sequence continues at coordinate 44,004 of NZ_JBQENT010000037.1, read as the reverse complement.
GTCTTCCACTTGCTGTTTCCAAATTTGTTTCGAAATATAATGAATTAGGTAATTATCGAGTTGGTTTAACTCTATTAAGATATGGAATGTATTTAATGCTAATAAGCGGCATTATCTCATTTACTGCTTTGTATTTAATGGCACCATTTCTAGCGGAAATATTAATAGACGCAAATGATCCAACAGGTAATTCGGTAGAGGATGTTCAATTTGTTATTCGTCTCGTCAGCTTTGCTTTGTTAGTCATTCCAGCAATGAGTATTTTCAGGGGATACTTCCAAGGGAGCCAATCGATGGGCCCTTCTGCATTAAGTACAGTGATAGAGCAGGTAGTAAGGATTGTCTTTATCTTGGTAGGTGGATATGTAGCGATTCACTTTTTTAATAGCTCGCTTACAAATGCTGTCGGGATTGCAACCTTTGCTGCGTTTATTGGTGGAGTAGCGGGATTTATCGTGTTATTAATCGTATTCTTTAAACGAAGAAAATTAATAAAGAAACAAAGAGATATGAGTCCAAATAACGAAGACTTGAACATTCTTTCCATGTTTAAAGAATTGATTGGATATGCCATTCCCTTTGTTATTACTGGCCTTACAATACCGATTTTTCAGAACATTGATACGTTTACGATTAATGAATTGTTTCGGTCGATAGGTTACAAGCTAGATGAAGCAGAAACAATTAATTCAGTTATTGGCTTAGCGCAAATTCTCGTTATGGTTCCAGTTTCATTGGCAACAGCATTCGGTATGTCTTTAATACCTGGTATTACTTCAGCCTTTACTAGTGGAAGAGTGCAAGAAGTACAAAGTAAGATAACGCAAACTATGCAAATTCTTGTATTCTTTACTCTGCCAGCTGCAATGGGGTTATGTATTTTAGGAAAGCCGATTTATACGATGGTGTTTGGATTAGAAAACAGTCCTGAGTTAGGTGGGGGTATTTTACAATGGTACTCTTTAGGTGCCGTTATTTTTGCGCTGTTTACAGTAACAGCTGCCATTATGCAAGGAATAAACGAGCAAAAGAAATTAATCCTAGGTATTATATTCGGAATTATTTTAAAGATAGCTTTCAACTTTCTACTCGTACAATATATAGGTGAAATCGGTCCAATTTTAGCTACCTATATTGGGTTTATTGTCTCGATTATCTATAACATAGTCTTCATTAAGAAAAAGCTCCAATACAAGGTATTGCCATTACTTCAAACATTAAAGGAAGTTTTCTTGTTAGTTTTGGTCATGTCAATCGCTGTTTGGATTGTGAAGCTTTTAACAGAGCTATGGCTACCTGAAGCTCTAGGCTTATATTCGAGATCACTTCTCACCTCAATCATTTCCGTATGTGCAGGGGTGTTCGCTTATTTAGGTATAGGCTCAAGGCTAAATGTAGTAAAAGGATTATCTTTAATAAAGAAACGAAATAAAAATTCAAAAGGCGAGTAAATACTCGTAATTGCCTTTTTAATCGAAAAAAACGGCTAAAACTAGGAACGAAGGGACATCCTTTAGCGGATGCTCCCTTTTTTAGTTTGAAACGAAAACTAATCGATATTTAAATTTTATTTATTTTCTACAAAATAAGCCATTGAACAAAAAATCATGCTGGTATATAATGTGATCAAAGTTAGTTAACCGTTTAACCGGAGGAAATATGAACGCAAAAATAACAATTAAAGATGTAGCTAAATATGCTGGCGTTTCTTCAGCAACTGTATCCTATGTCCTTAATGGGGTTAATAAGGTATCAGATGAAACGAGAGAAAGAGTTTTATCAGCTATTGAGCAATTAAATTATCAGCCAGACTTTACTGCGATTAGTCTTTCGAAAAGAGAGTCAAAAATGATCGGCGTCATTATGCCTTTGGTTGGTGATTCGCTTGCACCGCTTTTTAAAGAAAATCATTATATTAGCGAGCTGCTGAGTGGTGTCGAATATATGTGCCGGAAAAAGGGATATGATTTTCTCATATCTGGTATTTCAAAGGCTGAGGAATGCAAGACATGGGTGATGAAGCGAAATCTTGATGCAGTCATTGTACTCGGGAAGTTTCCGAAAAAAGTTTTCGCTGAAATGAAAGCGTTATCTACCCCGCTCATTTTTGTTGATTCGTTTGAACAGGATTTGGATTCATTTCATAATATTCGGATTGATGATGAGCATGGTGGCTATTTAGGTACGAAGCATTTAATCGAATTAGGACATCGAAAAATATGCTTCATCTCAAATGGCAGAGTGGACTCTGATGTTGATGGGCAACGATATCAAGGATTTAAGAGAGCATTAAAAGAAGCGAACATCGAATTAAATGAAGACATGGTCATGGAAGGAAGAATTAATTCATTTGAAAGCGGTTATAAGATAGGCGGAGAGATTGCAAAGGATAAGAGAATGACTGCCTTTTTTACTTCATCAGATATTACGGCATTAGGGATCATTAAATCTCTTACTGATTTAGGAATAAGCGTACCAGATGATTTTTCGATTGTCGGTTTTGATGACTTAATGATTAGCCGTTATTCGTCACCAAGCTTAACAACAATTCGCCAAGACGTATTCCGTAAAGGAGCGGTCGCAGCTGAGACAGCGATAGATGTTATTGAAGATAAGAAGGGGATTCCAAAGCTTACGGTGCTACCTGTTGAAATAGTTGTACGGAAAAGCACAAAGGCCATTTAAGGAGGTGATTTTAAGCAGATAAATAGGAAACGTAGCGAGTGTTAACCGGTTCACTAAATAGATAAATGTTGTTCTAACAAACTGGTCACAGATCATATGATGAAAAAGAATTTATAAACTAAGATTGTCCGAATGACATCGAGTCATTCAAAATCAAAGATAATGCAAACAACAAAGGAATGGGAGAATTAAGCTCACGGAGGACAAGATTTCGCTTTAGTAAATGTCATAGGTATCTCTTAAATAAACAAATAGATTAGGATGATGAAGAAATGACAAGAGTTACAGTTTGGAACGAAAATAGACATGAGCAGAAAAATCCAGTTGTCAGCGACATTTATCCAAAAGGAATTCATGGTGCTATTGCTGATTTTTTGCAGGCAGAAAATTACGAAGTGAAGACAGCTACTCTTGATGAGTCAGATCATGGATTAACAGATGAGGTATTGCAAAATACAGATGTACTTGTTTGGTGGGGACATCTTGCACATCACGAGGTTCAGGATGAAATCGTTGCAAAGGTGAAAGAGCGTGTCCTTGATGGAATGGGACTTATTGTGCTACATTCAGGACATTTCTCAAAAATCTTTAAAGAGTTAATGGGTACGAGCTGTGATCTAAAATGGCGTGAAGCAGATGATAGAGAACGAATTTGGGTCGTTGATCCGAGTCATCCGATTGCAGACGGAATAGGGGAATACATTGAGTTAGAGAAGGAAGAAATGTATGGAGAGCATTTCGATATTCCCGCTCCAGATGAACTAATCTTTACGAGCTGGTTTGAGGGTGGAGAGGTGTTCCGCAGTGGCTGTGTCTTTAAACGTGGTAACGGACGTATTTTCTATTTCCGTCCAGGTCATGAAACATATCCAACATATCATAACGAGCAGGTTCAACAGGTTATAAAAAATGCAGTCGCTTATGTAAAGCCTGTATCTCGCAAACGACCTGTTTACGGAAACGCAAAACCATTAGAAACAATTTCTGAAAAATAATCGAGATAAACATACAATGGGAGGAATCGTCTTATGAGTAAATTAAGAATTGGTGTTATCGGTTGTGGAAGTATTGCAAAATATCGTCATCTACCAGAATATGCTGCAAATAAAGCTGTAGAAATTGTAGCAGTATGTGACATTGTTGAAGAGCGTGTTAATGAAATTGCTAAAGTCTATCAAGCGAAGGCTTATACAGATTATAAAGAGCTGCTTAAAAGCGAGCAATTGGATGCAATCAGTGTATGTCTACCAAACTATTTACATGCACCAGTATCAATTGATGCTTTGAACAACGGTCTTCATGTTTTATGTGAAAAACCGATGGCAACATCTCAAGAAGAAGCAGATGCAATGATTGAAGCTGCTAAGAAAAACGGCAAAAAATTAATGATTGGGCATAACCAACGCTTCGTTCGTTCACATCAATTAGCGAAGCAATTAATTGAAAGCGGTGCAATTGGGAAAATTTATAGCTTCCGTACTGCGTTTGGCCACCCAGGACCAGAGGGTTGGAGTGTGGACGGTCGTGAGAGCTGGTTTTTTGAAAAGGAAAAAGCATATATTGGTGCAATGGGTGATTTAGGTGTTCATAAAACAGACCTTATCCGATATTTGTTAGGCGAGGAAATTACAGAGGTCGGTGCCTTTATCGAAACATCTGCTAAAGGGAACACAGATGTTGATGACAATGCTGTATGTGCGCTAAAAACAGAAAGCGGCATCATTGGAACACTAGCAGCAAGCTGGTCTTATACAGCAAAAGAAGATAACTCTACAATTATCTATGGTGAAAAAGCGATTTTACGCCTTGAGGATAACCCAACGTATTCACTTGTTGTCCAATATACAAATGGTGAGGTTGTGAACTATGAGCTTGGTAAAATCCAATCAAATGAAGAAGGTGGCCAAAATACATCACATGTAATTGATCACTTTGTTTCTTCAATTGTTGAAGATAAAGAGCCGCTCATTACTGGGGAAGAAGGAATGAAATCACTTGCTGTCATTTTAGCTGCCATTAAATCAAATGAAACAAAAACAATTGCTAAAGTGTTTGAGTGATTGCGATGAGTAAGCTACGAATCGGAATAATCGGTGTTGGCGGAATCGCTCAAGGTCGTCATATACCTGCATTTAAAGCGCTATCTGACGATTGTGTTATTACAGCAGTTAGTGATGTCAATCTAGAACGGGCAAAAGAGGTTTCCAAAACCCATCAAATCGATCATGTTTTTGAAGACTATCGAGATTTATTTAAAGAGGTAGATGCAGTTTGTATATGTACACCGAATAGATTTCATGCAGAAATCACTGTTGCTGCTTTAGAGGCAGGAGTCCATGTGATGTGTGAAAAGCCTATGGCACTTTCTTCAGGTGAGTGTGAAAACATGCTAGCGGCAGCAAGGGAAGCGAAGAAAACATTAGCCATTGCCTATCATTATCGGTTTATGAAAAACTCCCAAGCTGCGAAAAAACTAATGGGGCAGGTCGGTACACCACTTGTTACGAGAGTTCAAGCATTGCGGAGAAGAAAGGTACCAGGCTGGGGAGTATTTACAAACAAATCGTTGCAAGGTGGTGGAAGCTTAATTGATTATGGCTGCCATTTACTAGATTTAGCCATTTGGTTAATGGGAAGTCCGAAGCATATTTCTGTTTCAGGCAGTGCCTATCAAGAATTAAGCAAGCAACCAGACAGTATTAATGAATGGGGCAGCTTTGACCATGAAACCTTTGATGTTGATGACCATGTTACAGCCTATATTAAATTTGAAACTGGTGCATCACTTTTACTAGAAACATCATGGGCGGCAAATATTTTAGAAGATAAAGAGCATTTAAGTATTTCGGGTGTTAACGGTGGAATCAATGTCTTTCCGCTCGAGCTTTATACAGAATCCAACGGAATGCTGCTTAATAGTCAACCAGCATGGATACCTGGAGAAGAAGACCCAGGGCTTTCACAGGCGAAAAATTTCCTTGATGCATGTCTCGGTCGGGCAGAACTTGTTGTGAAGCCAGAGGAAGCGTTACAAGTATCACAAATTATTGATGAAATCTATCAATCTTCAACTAATTGAAAAAAGGGAGGAAATCATAATGAAATTAGGCGTTTTTACTGTGTTATTTAATGATAAATCATTTGAGGAAATGTTAGATCGTGTAAAGGAAGCAGGCCTACATACAGTCGAAATTGGTACTGGGGGATATCCTGGGAATAAACACTGTGATTTAGATGGATTGCTTGAAAGTGAAGAAAAGCGAAAAGATTATTTAGCAAAAATACAAGAGCGTGGTTTATCAATTAGTGCATTTAGCTGTCATGCAAATCCAATTTCACCTGATAAGGAATTTGCCAAAGAATGTCATGATACAATTTTAAAAACAATTAAACTTGCATCACTAATGAATGTCCCTGTAGTGAACACTTTCTCAGGAACACCTGGTGACCATGAAGGTGCAAAATATCCAAACTGGCCTGTAACACCATGGCCAAATGAATATGGTGATGTGTTGAAATGGCAATGGGAGGAAAAGTTGATCCCATACTGGAAAGAGGTTGGACAGTATGCACAAGAGCATAATGTAAAAATTGGTCTTGAGCTACACGGCGGCTTCCTTGTTCACACACCATACACATTATTAAAGCTTCGTGAAGCAACATGTGATGCTATTGGTGCGAATCTTGACCCAAGCCATCTATGGTGGCAAGGTATTGATCCAGTTGCAGCAATCAAAATTTTAGGGAAAGCAAATGCAATTCATCATTTCCATGCAAAGGACACATATATTGACCAAGATAATGTAAATATGTACGGCTTAACAGATATGCAGCCATACGGGGAAGTACAAACACGTGCATGGACATTCCGCTCTGTCGGGTGTGGTCACAGCTTAACAGAATGGAATGACATCATGAGCGCCCTTCGTACGTACAACTATGATTACGTAGTAAGCATCGAACACGAGGACCCAATTATGTCAATCGATGAAGGCTTCGACCGTGCCGTATCAAACTTAAAATCAGTTCTAATAAATGAAACACCTTCACAAATGTGGTGGGTGTAATTAGAAAAGCGTAAGCGCCTCGAACAGCACCGACAAGAATAAGACGAGTGAGAAATGAAGGTGTAGTTTACCTTCAATTCTCACTTGGCTTATGACTCGAGGTGCTAGGCGCTGGAGCTAGCCAAAGAAAAGCGTAAGCGCCTCGAACAGCATAGGGCAAATAAGACGAGTGAGAAATGAAGGTGCAGTTTACCTTCAATTCTCACTTGGTATATGACTCGAGGTGCTAGGCACTGAAGCTAGTCAAAGAAAAGCCCTTTAGACCATACACTTCACTCACTAAAAGGAAAGGAGACTCACTTCTTTCCTTTTTTTTATTTCTCCCCAAAACTTAATTAAATTTTCCTTTTCATCGAATTATCGATATGATAGAAAATGCACATAATAAAATGACTACGATAGAATGTTTGGTGAACTATGACAAAAACAACTCGACTTAATGTAAAAAAGGATTTTGCAAAAATATTAAAATCAGGTTTTCCTCTTATTAGTAAGGATGCAATTACAGCCTACGAAGGAATACAGGAAGGGACTATTATCGAGCTATTCGATGGTCAGCAATTTATCGGGAAAGGCTATTTTGGAGTTCAAAATAAAGGAATAGGCTGGATTCTGACGCGGAAACGAGATGAAAGACTTGATCAAAGCTTTTTTGATCAACGGTTAAAGAAAGCATTTGAGAGAAGACGGAATCTCTTTATCGACGAATCAACAACTGCTTTTCGTGTATTTAATGGTGAAGGAGACGGAATTGGCGGTTTAACGATCGATTATTATGATGGTTATTACGTTGTTAGTTGGTATAGTGAGGGAATTTACACGTTTAAGAAGCAGGTCATTGATTCTCTTTTATCTTTATTTGATGTAAAAGGAATATACGAGAAAAAACGGTTTGATGTGAAGGGGAAATATATTGAGGATGATGACTTTGTTGCTGGTGAGAGAGCAACGTTTCCGCTTATCGTTAAACAAAATGATATTCAGTTTGCTACCTATTTAAATGAAGGTGCGATGGTTGGGGTATTTTTAGACCAACGAGAAGTAAGAAATACGATTAAAAATAAATATGCAAAAGGTAAGCATGTGTTAAATACATTTTCATATACAGGTGCTTTTTCAGTAGCTGCTGCACTAGGAGGAGCTGTAAAAACAACGAGTGTTGACCTGGCAAATCGAAGTAAGCCTAAGACGATTGAGCAGTTTCAAGTGAACGGAATTGACGTTGAAGCACAGGATATCATTGTTGAAGATGTTTTTAACTACTTTCACTATGCTGTCCGAAAGAAGCTATCCTTTGATATGGTGATCCTTGATCCTCCTAGCTTTGCCCGTTCTAAAAAGCATACCTTTAGTGCAGGTAAGGATTATCCAGCTCTATTAGAACAGGCAATTGCGATAACGAAAAGGGATGGAATCATCATTGCCTCCTCTAATTGCAGTACATTTGGCATGAATAAATTTAAAGGCTTTATTGAAAAGGCATTTAAAGCAACAAAGGGGAAATATAAGATAGTCGAGGAATATAGTCTACCGAGCGATTTTCCAACGATGAAAGAGTATAAGGAAGGAAACTACTTAAAGGTAGTTTTCATTCAAAAGCTAGGATAAGACTGCCTCTGACGGGATTCGAACCCGCACTCACAATCCATGATTGTTTAGCTTAGGCTAGGGGGAACACGCTTCCCTACGGAATTTCACCGACAGGAATTCCACCTGTCTCAGCTAATTGCTTTTCGGTGCTTCTGAAACCCTTGCCTTGCGACCCGGTTCTACAATGTTTTCCGGCGCTCTTCCCTTCTGGAGCTACAGAGGCGTTTTTAATATTATATAGGAATATTAGGAAAAAGAGTATTTGTTTTTAAATTCTACTGTGCTGATGTTTGACATCAGCCTTTATTTATCAACACTAATGCTCATAATTTGACACTTTTTTTCTATCATCATAAATAATAGAAAAAGCACGATAATGATTAAGCAGCATTCTCCGTTTAGCTAAAAGCTCTTTGTATTCAATAAATAATTCGGTATTATCTCGATCTTGTAGCCAAGCTGAAAAGGCCTGCTTACATTCCTTTGAAATAGCATCTATTTCAGCCTTTATTTTAGTTAGCTTTCTAACTTCTAGTATTTGTGCCAAACTTTGCCACGCCCTTCCAAATTATTTTCATATAAGAGACTTGTCGTCAGAACAAGGACTATACAATTTTTCATTTGTATTTTGCTAATACCCGGATAAATTTCGTCCTAAACAAACAAAATCGATAAAATAATAAAAAATTAGCGTGTAGAGAATGGAAATTTCCTTAAACAAACGTTTAATTAAGCAGTGATTTTAGCAGGAGATTGTATGTTTATGACGAAATCGAGTACATATACTGTCCCTTGCGACAAATAATTGATAAATTGAAATTATTTCTGGGGAAATATGACGAAAGAGTGTGAGAAATGAAAATTGGTTTAGTGAGGCATCTTAAGGTGAAAAAGGAGAAGCCAACACAATTCATTACTGAGGGTGAATTATTTCAATGGGTGCAGGAATATGATGGAGCTGAAATAGAGGATTATCGAGAACATATAGAAGAGGTAGAATGGGTACAATGTTATTCAAGTGATATGGAGCGGGCTGTAAAAACGGCTAGCTACTTATTTCAAGGAGAAGTTAAACAGATAAAGGAATTGAGGGAAATACCAATCTATCCATTTCATTTGCGAAATGTAAAAATGCCTTTTGTTTTATGGATGTTTCTATTTAGATTTGCTTGGCTGATGAACCATAAAACCCAAAAGGAAGCAAAAGCTGCTGTGAAATGTAGGGTTCGCAAAGTAATTGATCAAATTGAGAGTGAAAATGAGGGAGATACACTAATTGTCAGCCATGGTGCTCTTATGATTTATTTAAATAAGGAGCTAATTAAAAGAGGCTTTATCGGACCAAAACTAACGAGAGCGAAAAATGGAGTCCTTTATTTATATGAAAAATAGGGGACAGTCCCCATAATTAGTTTTGCTTTTCTTGATTAGAAACTGTACGATAGTGAGGACTTAATGAACAATGTTTTAAAGCAATTGTTTTCGTAAAGGAGAAAAATATTGATGACTCAACTGAACTTAATTGAAGATGTAAAGCCGTTTATTCAAGCAAATTGGGAAAAGGCAGGCTTTGCTGAGGCTACTGCGATACAAATAAAAGCAATTCCACTAATCGCCGGTGGGAAAGATGTTATAGCTGAATCACCAACAGGAACAGGGAAGACGTTGGCGTATGTTCTACCATTATTACAAAGGGTTGAAGAAACAAAGAAAAATACGCAAATCGTTATCGTTGCACCTTCAAGGGAATTAGTTATGCAAATTTTTGATGAAATAAAAAAATGGTCTGAAGGAAGTAGTATTACAAGTGCATCCTTCATTGGCGGTGCGAATATTAAGCGTCAGGTTGAAAAGCTAAAGAAGAGCCCGCAAATTGTTGTTGGTACGCCGGGAAGAATTCAAGAATTGATAAAATTAAAAAAGCTTAAAATGCATGAAGTGAAGACGGTAGTATTAGATGAAGGAGACCAATTGCTTACTCCTGAACATAAAAATACAATAAAAGAAATTGTTAAGGCGACACGAAGTGAACGTCAAATTGTTTTAGTTTCTGCGACTTTAAATGAAGGAACAGAATCGAGAGCAAGAGATTTAATGAAAAAGGATCCTGAGATTATTCAGGTGGAGCTTAATGAAGTTCCAATTGGTGATGTTAAGCATGTATACCTCGTTTGTGAACAACGTGAAAAAATCAACTTGCTTGAACGGATAGCAAAGACGGTAAGAATGAAGGGATTAGGCTTTGTAAAGGATATCGGTAATCTTAACGTCATTGCTGAAAAGCTTGATTATAAAGGTGTCGATTTACATCTTTTACATAGTGACACGAAGAAGGATGAGAGAGAAAGAGCGCTAAAAGCAATGAGAAATGAGAATCAAGGACTTTTATTAGCAACAGATGTGGCTGCAAGAGGACTTGATATTGCGGGACTTACTCATGTGATTCATTTTGATTTGCCTGCAAATGTCTCGCAATATGTTCATCGTTCAGGAAGAACAGGAAGACAAGGGGCTTCAGGTACGGTCGTTTCAATTGTAACTGAACGTGAGGAAAGGGAATTAAAGAAAATGGCGAAGGAGCTTAATATTTCGCTGATCCGAAATAGATTATATAAAGGTGAATTAGTTGAAGATTAATGAATCTATAGTAAAACACGCCACTCAATACGAGCAAGCGTGTTTTTTTCTGTGATGTCGGTTCCTGATGTAATAATACTTTATGTTGGAAATGGAGTTGTTATACATCGTTTTTACGATTTTAATCGTCTAGCTCCATTCGCATATATTTTCGAGTATTTGGACCATATATGCCATCATCAGCTAACGCAGCATACATTGATTGAAATCTTCTAACAGCATCTTCTGTATTAGGACCGTAAATACCATCAATTGTACCAGGATTGAAATTGATTTGTTTTAACGCTCGTTGAACTTGTCTTACAGCTTCTCCTTGACTACCTCTTTTCAATACACCTGTAGGTAACGGGAAGTCTGATGCCGAAACCCTTTGATGATTTACTTCTTGAAGCTTATTAAGTGTAATCGGGCCGACTAATCCATCAACAGCTAAACCGTAATCTTTTTGGAATCTCATTACCGCATTTTCCGTTTCCTCCCCAAAATGTCCGTCCGCTCCATAGCGAGGAAGTCGATAACCGGCTTTTATTAATTCCTCCTGAATATCCTGTACAAACGGACCTGAATCACCTTCACCGATCGGCAGCTTTACTGTTGTTCCTTTTACAACAGATGCGGGTGGCTTCGATGTTGTTGGCGGCTTAGCAGGTGTTGTTGTATCAGGTGGGTTTGAATTCCCGAAATTTTGTAATGCTTCTGCAACATCATCAATAAATACTGACCAAGAAATCCCATGATTACGCAAAACATTAATCGGATCAGTACGCCTTGATGGGTCTAATGTTGCGTGTGCGATAATATCATTTCTCGGGTTTAAGTTAAACTTGTCACAAAGGTATGCATGATACCATACGTAGCGGGCATAGGCTTGTTGAAAGTTAATTTTTCCGCCATGGCATAATTCAACACCTATTGCGGCATCGTTTGCGTTTACACCATATCTTCTATTATCACCTGTTACGTTTGAACGGACGTGCCAGGCCTTTTCTGTTAAAGGGATAATCTCCAAAATATATTTATCATCAATAAAGGCGTGTGCTGAAGCGGATGGTTGCTGCCTGTCAAAATAGTTGCGATTGCCGTAAGCAGTTGAGCCCGGATTGCCGGTATCATGACTGACGATAAAGCGAACAGTACCGATACGTTGACCTGAGCGGGAGTTACCAGTGCGTATATAGTCTCGTGTAATCTCGTAAACCAACGGATAAACACCCCTGTCATTTGATTTTACAAACTATTACGCTTTATTGTATGAACGGAGCTAGTAAATGGTGAGACCCGATTTAGTAGACAGGAAGTTATCCACAATTCCCACAACTAATTTATATTAGATGGTTACTGAACTGAATATATTGTGGATAAAGTTATGTATGTACATCAAGGTTATGAACAGTTTATTCACAATATCCACAAATTTACCAGTGTATTTATCCACAAAACATAAAAGGATTATCCACAATAGTTAATAAAAGTTGACAAAAAGAGAGTATCGACTATTTTATGATAATACGAAAGTTAGAGTTGATAGGAAAAAAAATCCAATAACGTTTTGAGGCTGTCTTATAATGGACAGCCTCGTGAATATTATTTCCGTTTTTTCTTAGCCTTTTGACGCTGGTCAGCAGCTTTTGCTCTTGCTTGTGCTTCAATATCGTCTTGATCAGCTAATTCTTGTGAAAACTCTTGATCAATTCCATCTCTTTTTAAATTTTTCGGTGTTTGTGGCAATGTATTTGTATTTTTATCACGTGAACCATGACTATGTTTATTTCCGCGACCCATGAAAAAAGCCCCCTAAAATAATATTGAACATATCGTTCAAGTTTAGGTTGGCTTATTTTCAGAAAATCATGATTGGAAATTAGTGTTGACGTTTACTTATGTATCCACCTGCACGGTCAGCCATTTTAAATTCGCGTTGGTATGTTACTTCTTGGCTACTAGATAATGTTGATTTTGTTCGATCTCTTCGCTTTTTTTCATTTGCCATCGTTATCCACCTTCCAAACAAAATTATTCATCATTAGTTTGGACATTAGAGATGATTTTATTCAAAAATTTTCCTGGAATTTTAATTGCTGTCCTTCTGTCGTTAACTAGCTTGTCTTAAAAAATAGCATGTATTATATAAAAAAGATGTGGCTAACATATCCACATCTTTTAAGCTTCTTTAAGTTGTTGATCATCCATTTCCGTACCTTGTTGATACGTATAAAAGGTATAACGATCCTTTGTGATTTCAAAAAGATTGTATAGATCTTCACCGTTGTTAATTTGCTCAAGTAATGCAGCTCTTGTTTCATTTGCATTTACTACATATGGAAGCTTTTCTGCTGCCTTCGTTGAACGAATATTTTGTTTGCGAATACGTAAAAAGATCGTTTCAATATCTAGCTCATAAAATAATTCATGAAAAAAAGCATCCTTGGCAAGCTTGTTATAGCCTTTGCCATGGTATGGTTTTCCTAACCAAGTTCCTAAAAATCCAGCTTTATCCTGAATATCAAATAAGCTTATCGTTCCGATTGGAGAGCCCCATTCGTCTAAAATGGTACGTGAGATTAATTCACCACGTTCTTCAGCCTCAATCGTTTGTTTTGTAATAAATAAATATTCATCAATCGAATTTGTTTTATGGCGCACAAAAGGGAAGACATCAGGGTGTACCATAAGTTCATAAAGTGCATGACTGTCATGAATATCACGTTTTTTTAGCATCTGGATCCCTCCAATATGAGGGCAGACCCCACGTGTATGGTTGTCTCCACCCTCGAAATTTTTTTATGAAAGCTATAAAATCAAAAAATTTCGGGGTGGGAATCGAACCCACTAGAACCAGTAAAGCTGGTGGCGCACCATTTGCCTTCCCATTACTAGATTTAATTGTCTAATCATCAGTTGATCGTACTAATTCTCCTAAAGGATATAGTACCTCCTAGTTATGAACATTGATATCTTCATGAAGTATAATACGTCAATTTAAATAAAAAAGATACACCTTTTTTGTCGAATTTCAAAAAAAAAATATGTATCTTAGAATAGTTGTTGAAATCTAGCGGATTGGTAATTTTTAGAATAATTATTTTTGATAATTCTAGCAATTTAATGTGTTAAAAAGGTAGAGGGCGTGAAATGGATTATGATCATAATTTAACTAGTTTCGTTATTGAGAGACCAGATCATTATAATATTAAAATAATAATTTTCTGTTAAATTTGATAAACGATTTCACCGTTAATCATCGTTAGCTGCGGCTTTGCAAAATAGTGGAAGGGGTGATAATTCCAGAGAACTAAGTCAGCGTCCTTTCCGACCTCAATACTCCCGATTCGATCTTCAACCTTTAAATTTCTTGCTGCAGCAATCGTAATTCCTTCAAGCGCCTTTTGCTCATCAAAGCCTTCACGCACAGCAATGGAGGCACAAATATTCAAGTATTGAATTGGTGTGTAAGGATGATCGGTTGTAATTGAGACTTCAACACCTTTTTCTGATAATGCTTGATAGGTGGTCCAGCTTTTATTTTTTAATTCTATTTTTGATTTTCGCGTTAACGTTGGCCCGATACAAACCTTTACTTGTTTCCCGACTAATTCATCAGCAATTAAATGTCCTTCTGTACAGTGTTCAATCCGATAGTCGAGGTTGAATTCCTCGGCAAATCGAATCGCACTCATAATATCATCTGCACGATGAGCATGAATTCGCACAGGGATTTCTCTGCTTAAAGCCTTTTTAAGAGGGATAATTCGAAAATCTTCAAAGTCATCACTATACTTCGCTTTGTAAAACGCTTCACGAAGCATCCCCATAATGCCCATTCTAGTAATGGATTCTTTATTTCCATGGCTATGCATCCGTTTTGGGTTTTCCCCGAGTGCGATTTTTAACCCTGCCGTCTCCTTTAAAAGCATTTTTGAGATGTTTTTTCCGAAGGTTTTAATGACAGAGGTTGTACCGCCAATTACATTTGCACTTCCTGGCATAATGTGACATGTAGTAATACCGTATTTTATTGCATCAGTAAAAGCAGGATCTAAAGGGTGAACACCATCTAATGCCCGAATATGTGGTGTTAATGGTTCAATCGTTTCGTTTGCATCATTGCCTGCCCAGCCTGTTCCTTCATCATATAATCCGATATGAGTATGAACATCAATAAAGCCAGGGAACAAAAAATGATCCTTGCAAGGAATGACCTTCATTTCCGTGGTAGCATCTATATTGTTTTCAATCGCGATGATTTTGCCATTTTCTACAAGGACATCTGTATCATATAAAACATTTGCTGTAACTGGATAAACAGTAGCTTGCTTAAATAAATATGTTTTTTTCATAAAAAACTCCATTTCAAAGGTTTTCGTTACTTTTTCTTATATGAAATTGCCTGCATATGTATTCAGTTTTTTTACTACAGAAGTTTTTTCAGTTCATGGTAAAATAGGAACAACAATTCCTATTAAAAACGTTTATACTACTATATACCCTGTAAAAGAGAGAATTCCTTGTATGTTTGATAAAAAAGTACAAGGGTAGTGAAAGGAGGTTATAGATTTGGCAATTATTACGAAAATCACGACCCAAAAGCAATCAGATGACCGCTTTAACATTTTTTTGGACGATGGTAACGGTGAAAGGTTTGCCTTTAGTGTTGACCAGGATGTTCTGATCAAATTTAATTTAAAAAAGGGCAAAGAGCTTGATGAATTTGATATTATTGAGATTCAATATGGTGATGAATTAAAAAAGGCGTATAATAAAGCTTTAGACTTTCTCAGTTATCGAATGCGCTCAATGAAGGAAGTCGAAGATCATTTAAGAAAATATGAATATAATGATGCAATTATTCAAGAAACAATTGGCAAGCTAAAGGATAATCGTTATGTTGATGATTTAGAATTTGCGATTGCCTATGTGAAAACAGGATGGCAAACAAATGGTAAAGGTCCAACTGTATTAAAGCGAGAGCTAGAAGCAAAAGGGGTCGCTAGTCTATTAATCGAACAAGCTCTTGAGCAATATGACCAAGAGGCACAAGTGGAAGAAGCGATTAACCATGCAAACAAATTGCTGAAAAAGAATCATAATCTCTCAACTGTTTTGTTAAAAGCAAAGCTAGAGCAGCATTTGTTACGAAAAGGTTATTCTTATTCAATTATTTCAATTGCTTTAGAAGAGGTTCAATTTGAACAGAACGATAATGAAGAAATGGAAGCTTTAATGAAACAGGCCGAAAAGGCGAAAAGGAAATATAGCCATGAGGAAGATTATCAATATAAGCAAAAAATGAAGCAGTTTTTATATAGAAAGGGCTTTTCAATCGAATTAATTGAAAAATATCTTAATGAGGGATTAAATGAGTAAGGGGATATAGTCATGAATCAGAAACGATATAGTGAAATGACGGAGTATGAATTAAAAACAGAAATTGGTCTGCTAAAGGAAAAGGCACGAAAAGCGGAGCAATTAGGGATTATTAACGAATTTGCCGTGTTAGAGCGGAAAATTACGATGGCGCAATCATACTTATTAAATCCTGATGATTATAAATCGGGTGAGGTTTATGAAATTGAAGGGGACCCTGGTGAATCGTTTAAAATTGATTATATGAATGGAATTTTTGCCTGGGGTAACCGATTATCGACACCAGGTGTAGAAGAAGCTTTACCGATCTCAATGCTCGTAAAAAAATAAAACAGGGGGACAATCCCCCCGTAATTGGTTAGGAGTAAGGATTTTCTCGTTGTCCAGAGGCTCTCATTCGCTCCTGTGGATGGGTATTTGTCGTTCCATCTGGTCGTTTTGAAGCATATTCTGCTTTCGCTCGCGGTTCCCCTTCTAATTTATTATCACCGTGATAAGGGAAGCCCTTTTCCTTGTTACGCATCAAAATCCCTCCCCAATAAGTCATCAACTTCAGCAAACGTGAAGTGTACAATTAGTATGATGCTTTCATCATGTGAATATAAGTAACGAATCCTTCCTAGAGGTGAGAATAATGGAAATCTATTTTGAACGATTAACAAATGAATTATTGAGTAAAAACAAAACACTATCCTATGCTCAAGCGAGAACTTGGGTTGAGCTTTTATGGGAAGATTTTGAATCAACTCAGGCTAAAGCAGGAAGAAAATATCGAGGGCAGGAGATGACAGAGCAAGTCGTCAGACAGATGATCACGAATTATGGAGAGAAGCTACATGAATTTATCGCAACAAATCCAAAATATAGTCATTTATTAAACGACGATTATTTAAAGCATTAACATTTGTTTAATTAATGGCTATGGTAAAAGATGATTGTTTAGTTGTTAATTGGAACGGATATATGAGACTCTCGCTTAGAGTAGCGTGCAGGAGGAGACCCCTACAGGAGTGGAGAGCAACAGGGAGGTTCGCAGACCGCCTATGGAAAGCGAATGCCTCATGGTGAAATCAACAACTTAACGTAACTGAAAAAATGGGCAATCCTTTAACGGATGCCCATTTATTACGATTATTTATTCGGGAATGAGCTCAAGCTTTTTCCGAAGCTTTTCTTCACTGAAAATCCAGCCTGTATACGAGCTGACAATATTTAAATTTGTATCGAGCTGAACGATTGCGACAAATGGATAATAATTTTTGCTGCGATAGCGTAAATCGATAAAACGGACTTCATAGTGATCGGAGAATTCCTCAACCTCCCAGCGATAAACCGGAGAAAAAGATAAAAAAGCGGAAATATTTTTATCTTTTTCAGCTGCTTTCATGACATCTGTTTGGGGGACAGGGACTCGTTCGAATTCATCCAAAAAATGAATTGTTCCTTCAACAGCTCTTGCTACATGAAATCGATCTTTTGTCGTAATCGCGATATGCCATTGTCTAAATTTCATTGTAGGTGAAATCGTTATTTGCTCGATGTCATCAAGAAGCTCGTGTAATTGATGAATAATTTGTCTTTGCATAAAAAAGCGAACGATGTAATAGACAATTAAAACGGCGTATACACCTAAAAAGGTATAACCAGGAGGTGCGCCAACTAACCAAATGATAATTCCGACGATATGTGCTATAAAGATAAAAGGGTCAAACGTATTAATCATTCCTAATGCAACCCATTTTTTTGAAAACGGCCGTAACGCTTGTGTGCCGTATGCATTAAAAATGTCAACAAATACGTGAAGGACTATCGCAAAAAGTGTCCATAGCCATAAATGCAATAAATTGCTTTCTGGGAAAAATATTGTGATCATTCCCGTGATCAGAACAGACCAAATAAAGATGGCTGGAATCGAATGAGTAATTCCACGATGATTTCGAATATATCTTGCGTTATTGCTAAGTTTAAGAATTGTATCGAGATCAGGAGCCTGAGAACCAAGAATCGTTCCAAGCATGACAGCATGTGCTGTTGGATTATCAATTCCGACAACAGGATCTAAAGTTGCAAGTCCTCCTAATGCGATTCCCATCACGATATGTGTTCCGGTGTCCAAAAATGTAACCTCCTAGTATTTACTCATAAGGTGAATTGTGAGTATTAAACGAAATGGAAATTTTCCTTTTTTATTGTTTCCTAACATAAGGTTTTCAATTGAATGTATATGTACTCATCCTGTCCAATGTGAGGAATTCTTATTACTTTTCATAAATCTTGAATGGCAATTAAATAAATTCAAAGATTCATTCTATAGTTTGGCTGTTTTTGTATATTTTGTTGCTTGAAATTTTTTATGTGAAGCATCTCGGGTGATTTAGATTGTAGGTGCTTTTGTTTTCAAAAAATCTTTATAATAGACTATTTCGTAAACTTTGTATCTTTTTGGTAGTCGTTTTGGTTAATTCTCTCGTGCGGTGCTCACTTATCAAGGGAAGGGGCAAGCCTTAACACCTGTGGGGTCTCGCACTTACGCTCTTTTCGACCTCTACAAAGTTTTGCTATAACAACATTATTTATTATCGGGGGAAAAGACATGAACGATATAAAGGAAAAGCTTCACGGCTTTTCGGTTAATGAATTTCAGCAGGATTTAATTAATTGGTTCCTTGCTGAAAAACGAGATCTTCCTTGGCGGAAGGATCAGGATCCGTATAAAGTTTGGGTTTCTGAAATTATGCTTCAGCAAACTCGAGTAGATACAGTTATACCTTATTTTAACTCATTTATAACAAAATTTCCTACAATTGAAGCGTTGGCTGATGCTGATGAGGAGGAAGTATTAAAGGCGTGGGAAGGATTAGGTTATTATTCCCGAGTAAGAAATCTTCAGGCCGCCGTCAGAGAGGTTAAGGAGGTTTACGGTGGTGTTGTTCCTAACAACCCAGAGGAATTAGGTAAGCTTAAGGGAGTTGGCCCATATACGAAAGGGGCAATTTTAAGTATTGCTTATAATATTCCAGAACCAGCAGTTGATGGGAATGTGATGAGAGTCATCTCAAGAATATTATCAATCTGGGAGGATATCGCGAAACCGAAGGCGAGAAAGCTATTTGAAGAGGCGATTTATAAACTAATTGATAAAGAGGACCCGTCATCCTTTAATCAAGCGCTAATGGAATTAGGTGCTCTTATTTGTACACCGACTTCACCATCTTGTTTATTATGTCCGGTACGAGAGCATTGTTCAGCCTTTGAAGAAGGTGTCCAAGCTGAATTGCCGATTAAAAGTAAGAAAAAGAAGCCTAAGCCATTACAAATGGCCGCAGTTGTTCTTTACGACAACGAGGGCAATCTTTATATCCATAAACGACCTTCAACAGGGCTACTCGCAAACCTATGGGAGCACCCAAATGTCGAAGTTACTCAATCAAAATCAAAAACATATAGGGACCAACTTACCGAGTACCTTGAAAGCGAATATGAAGCAAAAGTCAACCTATCCGAACTTATCGGAACAGTTGAACACGTCTTCTCCCACCTCATCTGGAACATATCCGTCTACAGCGGAGAAGTAAAAAACAAACCAAAAGAAACACTAAAACGCATCACAAAACAAGAACTAGAACAACACGCATTCCCCGTATCACATCAAAAAATAACAAAAATGTGGGGAGAACATTAGGGGACAGTCCCCCACCCAAGCGAAACACAAGGAAATGAGTGGTCATCTCAATCGTTGGGGGACAGTCCCCAAAGAGTGTGAACCCAGTAAAATCAAGGGGATTTCACTATAAAGTGGGGGAATGGGGACAGTCCCCAAAAACAAAGTGAGTATTGCATTTTTGAGATTTTCACTTTATTTTGGGGACTGTCCCCTAAGGGTTGCCCCCTAATCGTATTGAGGTTTTGTGCCTTGGGTGTAGGTGGCTTGTTTGTGGTTTAGGCCGCCGCGGGAGGTGATTTCTTCGATGATTTCTCGATGGATTGTCTGCCCTTCAGCGTTAAGGTATGGGACAACCTGCTGTAATGAGTGGTGGAAATAAGCAAGCTCAGAGTCTTCCCACTCTTTTTTTGACATCATTGATAATTCTGTCATATCTCGGCCAACGTACATGTGAACCCTCCTTAATGAAAAGTGCTGTTGTTATTACATAATGTGTAATATCTAATATCGCAATGAATGATAATTAGCAATTAGAAGTTTCACTATATTATCTGATACAATATAAACATCTATTCGATTGTTTTAACTAGAAGGAGCTGACAAAATGAACCAGCAAAATAAGGTAGCATTAATTACAGGAAGTAGTCGTGGAATCGGAAGAGCAGTTGCGATTCGATTAGCAGAAAAAGGATATGATATTGTTGTTAACTATGCTCGCAGTAAATCAGCTGCATTAGAGGTCGTTGAAGAGATCGAGAAACTCGGTGTAAAAGCAGTTGCGATTAAAGCAAATGTCGGGAAGCCAGAAAAAATCAAGGAATTGTTTGCACAAATTGAAGAACAGTTTGGCAGACTTGATGTCCTTGTCAGCAATGCTGCATCAGGAGTACAAAAACCAGCAATGGAGCTTGAAGAAAGCCACTGGGATTGGACGATGAACATCAATAGTAAAGCATTGCTATTCTGTGCTCAGGAAGCAGCAAAGCTGATGGAACGAAATGGTGGGGGCTTTATCGTTAGCACGAGCTCACTCGGTTCGATTCGTTATTTAGAAAATTATACAACGGTCGGTGTTTCAAAGGCTGCACTTGAAGCATTAACAAGATATTTAGCAGTTGAGCTATCTCCAAAAAATATTATTGTTAATGCAGTTTCTGGTGGTGCAGTAGATACAGACGCACTTAAGCATTTCCCAAATCGAAATGAACTGTTGGAGGATGCGAAACAAAATACACCGGCAGGAAGAATGGTGGAAATTGAGGATATGGTCAATGCAATCGAATTTCTCCTCACAGATAAGGCGTCAATGATTCGAGGACAAACGCTTATCGTTGATGGTGGACGCTCTCTCCTTGTTTAAAAAAATTTTTTTGAAATCATGGATATAAAACAAACCTCTGGGACAATCTAT
Organism: Metabacillus sp. 22489; assembly: GCF_052044855.1. NCBI lineage: Bacteria > Bacillati > Bacillota > Bacilli > Caryophanales > Bacillaceae > Metabacillus > Metabacillus sp. 22489. The sequence goes on along the minus strand of NZ_JBQENT010000037.1, from coordinate 22,586 downwards.
ATGTCGTGGAGGTGATATCAAGATGGCACAAAATAATCGTGGTAAAACAACATCAGGTACTAACATCCAAGAAGTAAGACAACAAAACGCTCAATCAGCTCAAGGCCAAGGTGCAACTTCAGGTCAATTCGGTACTGAATTTGCTAGCGAAACGAACGTTCAAGACGTAAAAAAACGTAACCAACAAGCTGAGCAAAACAAAGGTCAAAACTCTTAATTTTGTTTAAAAGACACCTCTCTCAATCGTCGAGAGGTGTCTTTTTTGTAGGCAAAATTTATAGGACTAAAAAACATACTTTTCAAAAAAGAAATTTCTCAAACGACAAAACCTCCTTTTCCTCTACATAAGTAGTCAAAGGATAGAAAGAGATTATGAAGAAATAAACAGTATGAAAAATATATTCTCTTTATTTGAAAGGAGAGGAACAATGAATTTTGAACAGCTAGTTGGCGAGCAATTAAAAACGATGGATAAATTATTATATTTGCAATCAGAAATAGAGCGATGTCAAGATATAAAAACTCAATTAAATGTGTTACAGGATGAGGCAAAGCTTCAATCTATACAGGAAGAAATTATCGAAATGAAGAAAGAACTAAACCATATTCAACAGGTTTTTGAGAAGCAAACAGAAGAAGTGATTCGCTCGTATGAAAAGCAAAGATTTGAAACAGTATCTTAGTAGCAAATGAGAGTCATTTCTATGTAAATGGCTCTTTTATTTTGTTTTTTTAAGGACAAACGTTATAATAGAAAGAAGTATATAAAATCATTCATTAAAATTTCGTTTTACGATTCGAATAGTTGAAAGAAGGGGAGAAAAGTGGGTATTCCCAGGGAAGGAGACAAAATCCAAATTCATAGCTATAAGCATAATGGATATATACATAGAGTCTGGGATGAATCGACTGTATTAAAAGGCTCTCAGCATTGTATAATCGGTGGAAATGACCGGACTGTCGTGACAGAGTCGGACGGTAGAACATGGGTTACGAGAGAACCGGCGATATGCTATTTTCATGCGAGATATTGGTTTAATATTATAGGCATGCTAAGAGATGACGGTGTTTATTATTATTGTAATATAAGCTCACCATTTGTTTGGGATGATGAAGCATTAAAATATATCGACTATGACTTAGATGTGAAAGTGTATCCTGATATGACTTATACGATACTTGATGAGGATGAGTATGAGCAGCACAGCAAAGAAATGAACTATCCTGAAGTCATTGATTTAATTTTAAAGAAAAATTTAGAAACATTGCTCAGGTGGATTCGGCAAAAAAAAGGTCCGTTCGCTCCAGAATTTATTGATGAGTGGTATGAACGGTATTTAACATATGTAAAATAGGAGTAGGGTTGACTCAGGCAGTTCTTCAGTTATCCAGATAATTGAAGTGGAAGAGGGTCAGCCTTTTTACATAGAAGAATTTTAATAAAGGAAAGCTAATGACCATAGCTTTCTGAATGTAGAAATAAGCGCCTTGCCCTAGTTTACGTTGGGGTTGTTCAAGGCGCCTGCGCTTTTTTAGAAACGGGGGATTTATTTGGGTTCTATAAAACGATATATGGAGTTTGTTAAGCCATATCGAATTCAAATCGTGGGGACGATTATTATTGGGATTATTAAGTTTTCTATCCCACTTCTTTTACCATTGCTGATTAAACATGTTGTTGATGACATTATTGGAGGAACTGGCTCACCGGATGAAAAAACAAGGACACTATTAACGATTATGGGAATTATGTTCGTTCTGTTTGTCGTCGTCAGGCCACCGATTGAATATTATCGACAATATTTTGCACAATGGGTAGGCAGCAAAATTTTATACGATATCAGGGATCAACTATTTACGCATTTGCAAAGGCTTAGCCTGCGGTATTATGCAAATACCCGTGCTGGTGAAATTATTTCGAGAGTTATTAATGATGTTGAGCAAACAAAGAATTTTGTCATAACTGGATTGATGAATGTTTGGCTTGATGTTGTCACAATTGTGATTGCAATAGGTATCATGCTAACTATGGATATAAAGCTAACACTTGTTTCAATTATTTTATTCCCGTTTTACGGAATCTCAGTGAAATATTTTTACGGAAAGCTCCGCCATTTAACGAGAGAACGCTCACAGGCATTAGCCGAAGTACAAGGACATTTACATGAGCGTGTTCAAGGGATGCCTGTTATTCGAAGCTTTGCAACTGAGGATTTTGAACAGCAACAATTTGCGAAGGAAAATTCAAATTTTCTAAAAAAGGCACTTGATCATACGAGCTGGAATGCGCGAACTTTTGCTGTCGTTAATACGTTAACAGACATTGCACCATTAGTCGTCATTACATATGCTGGCTATCATGTTATTCAAGGAACGCTCTCAATTGGAACGATGGTTGCCTTTATTGCGTATATTGAACAGCTATATGGTCCGCTTCGTCGTTTAATCAATTCTTCGACAACGTTAACACAAGCATTTGCATCAATGGATCGTGTTTTTGAATTTATTGATGAGCCATATGAGGTAGTTGATAAGCCAAATCCGATTATTGCTAAAAATGTAAAGGGTGAGGTCGAGTTTCAAAATATATCGTTTCGCTACAATGAGAACGAACCTCTCATTTTAGAAAACCTTTCACTCCAGGTTAAAAAAGGGGAAACAATTGCCTTAGTCGGAATGAGTGGTGGAGGAAAATCTACCCTTGTTAGTTTGCTCCCGCGTTTTTATGATGTAACGGCAGGGAGAATCTTGTTGGATAACATCGATATTAGGGATTACCAAGCACAGAGCTTGCGCGAGCAAATCGGGATGGTGCTTCAGGATACATTTCTGTTTAGCAACACGGTTCGTGAAAATATTTTAATAGGTAAGCCTGATGCAACAGAAGAGGAAGTAATCAATGCGGCAAAGGCTGCAAATGCACACGACTTCATTATGAAGCTGCCAAATGGCTATGATACAAAAGTTGGTGAAAGAGGTGTTAAGCTTTCGGGAGGTCAGAAGCAAAGGGTATCAATTGCTCGCGTCTTTTTGAAAAATCCACCGATCCTCATTCTAGACGAGGCAACCTCAGCGCTTGATTTAGAAAGTGAACATCTTATTCAAGAGGCACTTGAAAAGCTCGCAAAAAATCGTACAACGTTTATCGTTGCACACCGATTATCAACGATTACACATGCTGATAAAATTGTCTTAATAGAGGATGGAAAAGTAGTTGAACAAGGAAGTCATCAACAGCTAATGGATAAACAGGAAAGTTATTATAAGCTGTTCCAAATTCAGCAGCTTGATTAAGATTTGAGTTAGGGAAAAAAGGTTTCAGCCAAAGAAAAGTCCGAACTATTATTGAAATTCTAATTGAATTTCGGATTAATTCGGACCTTTTTAGTTTTTGTATTGTTCAATGAACGGCCTTCATTTGGGAGATTTTTGTTGTTTTAAGAGGGAAAAGCAAAATGAAGCTATCGAAAAATGATCAGCCCCTCACACTTGGAGGAGATAGACCTTTTTACAATAGCTTCTTGTTTATTTACCCAACATCGATTTTTACTTCATTTTCTTTTTTATGATAGCTATGGAAGCTTGAAATCAATGTTTCTAAATGCTCGATTTGTTCACTGTAATCTATAATCGTTGAGATAAGCGGTAATAGATGATAATATTCTGTCGGATGGTCTTTATAGTATTCCATAAAGGCATCCATAAGCTGTTTCTTATTGAATTTCCCTTCATCAATTAGCTTTGTTGATGGTTGGGTTTTGATTTTCCCAATAAACCGGAGCAATGTTTCCTCATGAACATAAAGTAAATATTCTAGCTCATTAAATAGCCCTTTTTGTAGGTTTTCAGGCAATTGGATAAGTTCATTTTCCAAGCGGTGAAGTCTTTTTAATGTAAAGAATGCCCTGTTTGTCGTTGTGATCATTTGTCTGAAAAGGACGAGCTTTCTTGATTTCGCATAGGATTCTCTCTTAAAATAATTTCGTTCCTCTTTATAATTTCGATAGAGGATATCTTGCTTAAGCATTTCATCCTTTAGTTTATCAATTTCATCTTTTAATATATTATGCTCAGACGATTTTCGCAGGCTAATTCGAATCCATTTTATAATATTTTCAGCATTTTCCGTAATCCGCAAATAGAGCTTTTTCTCATATTTAGGCGGTATAAAGACGAGGTTTACGATAAAGGCTGCGAGCACACCGAGTAAAATCGTGAAAAAGCGAATTAAGGCAACCTCTGTAAAGTTTTCCCCAGGACTTTCTAATATCGCAATGACTGTGACAAGTGCGACTGGAATTGTATTTTCAGATTTTAATTTAATGTTAAGTCCAATGACGATAATCGCTGTAATCCCAGTTATAACAGGGTGTGAGCCAAAGATAAGTCCAAAGCTTATCGCTAAAACAGCACCGATGATATTTGCTTGGATTTGTTCAATAATGGATAGATATGAGCGATAAATTGTCGGTTGGATTGCAAATATTGCTGAGATTCCTGCAAAAGCAATCGAAGGTAATTGAAAGGCTGTTGCTAAAAATAATGCCAGTGTTATAGCAATCCCTGTTTTGAGAATGCGAGCACCTAGTTTCATGTATGTGAATGACATTCCTTTCTTAGATATCATATTTGTCTACATGTAAATATCAATATAACGATCGTTTTACTTTTAGACCAATAACGTACTATACAACCTTTAGATGCTTTATACAAGATGTAAAAATACATTTTAACAAAAAAGAAAAAAGAGTGTATTTTCAAAAAATTAAAAATGAGGATACTTGCTTAGAGTATCCCCATTTTTAGCGTTATTCTGCTTATTATGCATCAATTAATTGACTAAATGCATGCTCAACGGCTTTTAATGTTATTTCGATGTCTTCCTTCGTATGTGCAATTGTTAAGAACCATGCTTCATATTTTGAAGGAGCTAGGTTTATTCCTTGCTCAAGCATAAGCTTGAAGAATTTCGCGAACATTTCACCATCTGTATTTTCTGCTTGCTCGTAATTTGTAATTTGTTCGTCAGTAAAGTAAACAGTAAGTGCACCTTTAAGACGATTTATCTTGATTGGAATATGATATGTACGAGCGTGCTTAAGGATCCCTTCCTCAAGAATAGCTCCAAGCTCATCAAGCTGCTCATATACACCTTCCTGCTTTAACACCTCTAAGCAAGCAATCCCTGATAAAATCGATGCTGGGTTACCGGCCATTGTTCCTGCTTGATATGCTGGGCCTAGTGGGGCAACCTGTTCCATAATCTCTTTCCGTCCGCCATAAGCACCGATCGGCAGACCGCCACCAATAATTTTTCCTAATGCTGTTAAGTCAGGGTAGACACCTAAAAGGTCTTGAGCACCACCATACATAAAGCGGAAAGCCGTAATTACTTCGTCGTAAATGACAAGTGCACCAGCTTCATGAACTAATTCATTTACCTTTTCCAAAAATCCAGGCTTAGGCTCTACAATCCCGAAGTTACCGACGATTGGCTCAACTAAAATCGCCGCTACTTGGTCACCCCATTTGTCTAATGCTTCCTTTAATGGCTCTATTTCATTAAATGGAACAGTGATGACTTCCTGAGCGATACTGCTAGGGACACCAGCTGAATCAGGTGTTCCTAATGTTGAAGGCCCAGAGCCTGCAGCTACGAGGACAAGATCAGAATGTCCGTGATAGCATCCTGCGAATTTAATGATTTTATTGCGACCTGTATACGCTCTTGCAACGCGGATTGTCGTCATAACAGCTTCCGTACCAGAGTTTACAAAACGAACCTTATCTAACGCTGGCATAGCCTCTTTTAGCATTTTTGCAAAGGTAACCTCAAACGGAGTAGGTGTCCCATATAAAACCCCGTTTTCTGCTGCCTTTTGGATTGCTTTTGTAATGTGTGGATGAGCATGTCCAGTAATAATTGGACCATATGCTGCTAAATAATCGATATACTTATTTCCATCAACATCCCAAAAATAAGCACCTTTTGCTCTTTCCATAGCAACTGGTGAACCGCCGCCAACAGCTTTATACGAACGTGAAGGTGAGTTAACCCCACCGACAATATGTTGTAATGCCTCTTCATGTAACGCGTTTGATTTAGAAAATTCCATAATTGCCTCCTACTTTTTTACGAGTCCTTTTCATTTTAGCATAAGAAAAGCGGATAAAAAATTTCCTTGTTTTGCGGGCGGAAGTATGAAACATAACTTAAGATATTTGGCGAAAGCCAGCGCATAGTATTTGTTGGATTTAGAAAAATTAGTTAAACTATTCGTTGTGATGAAACGTGGAGGGAAAATCATGTCAAATATTATCGAAGTGAAAAAGCTTAGAAAAGAGTTTAAGTCGTATTCAAGTCGCCAAGGGCTTAAGGGGGCGTTTCGCGATTTGTTAAACCGACAATATAAAGTTGTTCCTGCTGTTAACGATGTTACCTTCTCTGTTAAGCAAGGGGAAATGGTTGGCTATATTGGCGAAAATGGTGCGGGGAAATCAACCTCAATTAAAATGCTAACAGGGATTTTAACTCCTACGTCAGGAGAAATTCTCGTCAATGGAATGAACCCACATAAAGAAAGAGAGCGATTTGTAAGGACGATTGGGGTTGTCTTCGGTCAGCGCTCACAGCTATGGTGGGATATCGCTGTCCAGGAATCGTTTCGCTTATTGAAAAAGGTATATAAGGTTTCGGACGCAGATTATAACGAGCATATGGACCATGTCATTAAGACATTGGACATCGGCCCGTTACTTGATAAGCCGGTGAGAAAGCTGTCTTTAGGTCAAAGAATGCGATGTGAGCTTGCTGCTGCCTTAATTCACAATCCGCCATTGCTCTTTTTGGACGAGCCGACAATTGGCTTGGACGTTTTAGTTAAACTGAAAATCCGACAGTTTTTAAAAGAAATGAACGAAAAATATAAAACAACAATCCTGCTGACAACACATGATCTTTCCGATATTGAGGCTTTATGTGAACGAGTTGTCATGCTTGATGAAGGAAAGGTCATTTATGATGGGGCGCTAGAAAAATTAAGAACCCATTGGGGAGATGGGAAGCAAATTCAATTTCAATTTGCTGAAGAAGTGGCGGAAAGCAGCTTGTCTTCCTTAACGGCAAATTTAGATGTAACGTGGCAAAAGGGGGATAAATTGAATGTGTGGACTGCGGTTGTTAGCGATAAGGAAGCGCAAATGTCTGAGCTTATTGGCCGCATAGTTGGAGCACATCAAATCCTTGATTTAACGGTAGCAGAAATCTCGACTGAAGAGGTCATCCGCAAAATTTACGAAAAGGGAGAAGCGTTAACTAGCTGAGGTGGAATGATGGATAAATATATTGAAATGATTCGAATCCGCTTTTTAATGATGCTTGCCTATCGAACGAATTATTATAGCGGAATTTTAATTTATAGTATTAATATCGGCGCTTACTATTTCCTTTGGACAGCGATTTACGGTGGCAAGGAATCAATTGAAGGACTATCTGCTGTACAGATGACGACATATGTAGCAGTTTCCTGGATGGCGCGTGCCTTTTATTTTAATAATATTGACCGTGAAATTGCTTTGGAAATTAAGGAAGGGAAGGTAGCGGTTGAACTTATTAGACCTTATAACTATTTAGGAATGAAAACGATGGCAGCCTTTGGTGAAGGGATATTTCGCTTAGTATTTTTCTCTGTTCCCGGAATGGTGATCGTCGGTCTCGTGTTTCCGATGGAGTTTTCATCAAATGGGACAACATGGCTGTTATTTGCGTGCTCGCTTTTATTTAGCTTCATTATTAATACACAGATTAACTTAATTACAGGGATGCTCACGTTTTTCTTATTTAATAATGATGGATTAATGAGAGCAAAACGTGTGATTATTGATTTATTTTCCGGACTTCTTCTACCGATTAGCTTTTATCCAATGTGGGCTCAGGAGATCATGAATTATCTTCCGTTCCAGGCAATTAGCTATATTCCAAGTATGATATTTACTGAGGGGATAACAGGAAACGAGGTTCTATACAAGATTTTATTACAAGGCTTGTGGGCAATTGTGTTGCTCATCCCAATTCAAATGCTTTGGTCATTAGCGAAAAAACAAATGATTATACAGGGGGGATGAGGGAATGTTCTACTTTTCAATGTTTACCCAATATGTTGGTCAATATATGAAAACAAGGCTTCAATACCGTGCAGATATGGTTGTTGAGCTTTTATCAGATATGCTGTTTCAAGTAACAAATCTTGTGTTTATCCTCGTTGTATTTGGACATACACAGTTTTTAAACGGATGGAATCGTGATGAAATTATTTTTATTTATGGCTTTTTTCTCGTTCCATATGCAATATTCGGTGCATTTTTTAATATTTGGGATTTTAATGAGCGTTATATCGTTAAGGGAGAAATGGATCGGATTTTGACGCGGCCGATTCATAGTCTATTCCAGGTTGTGCTCGAACGTATGGAATTGGAATCTTTATTCGGGGCTTTCACCGGTATCATTATTATGGGCTATGCAGCAATACAGCTGCAATTGACGTTCCAATGGTATGATGTTTTGTTATTTATTGTCTTTGTGATAAGTGGTGCTCTTGTGTATGCCGGGATTTTTGTATCGTTAGCAAGCATTGGCTTTTGGTCTGATGCAAGAACATCGCTTATGCCGATGATGTACAATATCGGGAACTATGGTCGTTATCCGGTTGATATTTATAATTCCGTAATTCGTTTCGTATTGACGTGGATTCTGCCATTTGCGTTTGTTGGGGTTTATCCGGCAGCGTTTTTCTTAGAAAAGGAAGAATGGTATGTTTATTCATTTTTGACACCTGTAATCGGAATTGTCTTTTTTACAATTTCTGTCCTGCTTTGGAATGCAGGGGTGAAAAAGTATCGTGGAGCGGGTAATTAAATCGGTGCAATAAGAGAGGCTTGATATGAAATCAAGCCTTTTTTGTCGTTTAATGGATTTGTACCTCCAACCTAAAATTATGTTCCCTCAGTCAAAATATAAGTGCTTACATCTCTCGAAAAACTTCACTATGATAGACGTAACGAAAGAGTAGATGCTGAAGGCTGAGGTGGAGAAATGAAAACGGATACAAAAATAGCGAAGGAAAGTAGCCATCTGGTTATACGAGAAACACGAAAAGGAAGGCTACGAAAACTAGTAAAGCAAGTAATCGCCCAACGGCAGCTACAAGTAATGGCATTGCTAGGTATATTGTGGATGATTATTTTTAATTACATCCCAATGTATGGGTTAATTATCGCCTTTAAAGAATACAGTGTCATTCGGACGATTGCAGAGGCACCGTGGGTAGGGCTAGCGCATTTTAAGGAATTTATTGAGGACGATGCGTTTTGGGTCGTGCTGAAAAACACGCTTGGAATTAGTGTCATTAAACTAATCATTGGCTTTCCCTTACCAATTATCTTTGCTCTATTTATGAATGAACTAACGTCGTTAAAATTTAAAAGAGCCGTGCAAACAATTACTTATTTACCCCACTTTTTATCATGGGTTGTTTTAGGTGGAATTTTAACGACATGGCTCGCAGATGTTGGAATTATCAATGATATTTTAATAGGATTAGGGCTAACAAATGAACGGTTGAGCTTTTTAGCGGAGCCGGACTATTTCTGGGGTATTGTGATTATTTCAGATATTTGGAAGGAGCTTGGATGGTCAGCAATTATTTATCTAGCAGCCATTACAAGTGTATCACCTGAGCTGTATGAGGCTGCAACGATTGATGGGGCAACGAAATTTCAAAAAATGTGGCATGTTACACTACCAGCAATTAGACCAACAATTACAATCTTATTTATTTTAGCAGTCGGGAATGTGTTAAATACGAACTTTGATCAAATTCTCGTCCTGCGAAATGCGCTAAATGAAAGTGCTAGTAATGTAATTGATATATATGTTTATCAGGTTGGGATTCAAAATGCCCGATATTCTTATGCAACAGCCGTTGGGCTATTAAAGTCTATTATTGCATTTATTCTCTTATTGGCAGCCAATAAAATTACGAAAAAGCTAGATGGAACTTCACTATTTTAGAAAGGAGGAGACCATATGTTTAACTTGTTTAAACGAAATAGACGAACGACAAGCGAGTATATTTTTGACAATTTGAATGTGCTAATTATGCTGTTCATTTGCTTTATTACGTTATATCCGATTTGGTATGTGCTCGTTAATTCATTAAATGAGGGTTTGGATGCAATGAAGGGTGGCATTTATTGGTGGCCGCGAGATTTTACCTTTGATAACTATAAAGCGGTTTTTGCTAATGAAGGAATTGTGACGTCATATGGAGTGACAATTGCTAAAACCGTCATTGGTACTGTGGCTCACGTTTTTTTCACGGCAATGGTTGCTTATGCGTTATCACGTAAAGATTTACGCGGCAGAAAACTTTATATGTTTATTGGTATTGTCACGATGTTCTTCAGCGGAGGACTAATTCCACAATTCCTTTTATATCGTGAGTTAGGTTTACTAGATAGCTTCTTTGTTTACATCATTCCAGCCTTATTTAGTTTCTTTGATTTAATTATCTTTGTCTCCTTTTTTAGAGCTTTGCCAACCTCTTTAGAGGAAGCGGCTAAAATCGATGGTGCGAGTGATATTAAGATTTTTCTTAAGGTAGTCATTCCATTATCAATGCCTGTCATCGCAACGATTGCCCTTTTTCACGGTGTCTATCAATGGAATGATTATTTTGCTGGGGTTATTTTTGTCAATAATCCAGATTTACAGCCGATCCAGACATATTTATATAAAATCATTGCCGAATCGAGCTCAAATCAAATGATGACAAATGCTCCTGGCGGGGTTGCTAGTAAAACAGTTACATCACAGTCTATTAAACTAGCTACAATGGTCGTCACGACATTGCCGATCGTCATTGTCTATCCGTTCCTACAAAAGTACTTTGTGAAAGGAATGTTAATTGGTTCGATTAAAGGGTAAGAATACTGGTTGCTAGATACTAGCTTGCCTTTCCTAGTGCAAGGGGAGGCAAGTTGTTAAGGTTAAAAACGAAAGGGGTAAAAACAATGGGGAGAATGAAACTGAGGAGAGCTTTCTATTTAGCATTTATTATTTCAATTATGGCTAGTCTTATGGTCGCTTGTTCAGCAAATAAAAAGGAAGAGGCATCATCAACCGAAAAGCCAAAATCAAATCTATCTGCGGATGAGCCTGGCTGGAAGGAGGACACATCACCAATTACGTTTGATTGGTATATTAACTTCTCATGGTTTGCGAACAAATGGGGAAATGATGCAACCTCAAAATATATTACGGAAAAAACAGGTGTATCGTTAAATATTATGACACCTGCAGGGAATGAAGCAGAGAAAATGAATACGATGATCGCCTCTGGTAGTTTACCAGACTTTATTACATTAGGCTGGGGGGAAGAGGCTGTTAAGCAAATGATTGAAGGAGAGCTTGTTCTTCCGTTGAATGAGCTTGCTGATCAATATGATCCATACTTTTTCAATGTTTCCGATCCGGCAAAGCTTGAATGGTATCGACAGGAGGATGGGAACGTATATGGCTATCCAAATGCTTCCTCATCACCGGCAAACTTTGAGAAATATAAGGAATTGAAGCCATCAAACCAAACGTTTTTAGTTAGAAAGGATATGTATGAGGCAATTGGTAGCCCTGATATGCGGACACCTGAAGGGTTCTTAAATGCATTAAAGGCTGCAAAGGAAAAATTCCCTGAAGTAAATGGAGCGCCGTTAATCCCGTTAGGCTTGCATGAATTTACTGATACAGGAAACAGCTCACTTGAATGGTATTTGCAAAACTTTTTAGCGATTCCGATGGAGAAGGATGGAGAGCTTTATGACCGTTCAACAGACCCGGAATATTTGAAATGGTTAAAGGTATTTAGAGAAGCAAATGAAGAAGGATTATTGGCGAAGGATATTTTCATCGATAAACGTCCGCAAATGGAAGAAAAAATTGCCCAGGGTCGTTACTTTGCAATGCTTTATCAGCGCAGTGATATGCAGGCACAGCAATTATCGCTTTACGCAAATGATCCGAATTCTGTTTACATTGCTGTCGACGGACCAGCAAACGAACAATTAGACCAGCCGACATTAGCAGGTGATAGCTTAGCTGGTTGGACTATTACATTGATTTCTAAGGATGTAAAGGACCCTGAAAGAGCGATTCGTTTCATGAGTTATTTGCTTAGTGAAGAAGGACAAAAGGATATGTATCTTGGTCCAGAAGGAGTTGTACATGAAGTTGTTAATGGTAAACCACAATTCACGAAGGAAGCATATGAATTATTAACAACCGATCGCACCGCATTTGACAAAAAATATGGGGCTTCACACACGTTTTGGATGCTAATGGACACAGATATGCAGCTGCAATGGCAAACACCAACTGAAGAGCCATTTAAACAAATGGAAGACTGGACGAAAGGAAAAACGAAAAGCTTTGCAGTATATGATGATATTAACCCGCAAGGAACCTCTGAGGCAGGGATTGCTAATAGCAAAATTGCCCAGGAGTGGGGGAAAACATTACCAAAGCTCCTATTAGCTAAATCTGAAGAGGAATTTGAAAAAATTTATCAAGAATTCCAAGAAAAACGTGATGAATTAGGCTATGACAAGGTTAGGGAATATCAGGAGAAACGCTTTGCAGAGAATAAAGTGAAAATAGAAAAAGCGGAAACGCAAAAAAAGGAATAGGAAAGATTAAGAGAGAATCTGCTTAATTTGCAGATTTTCTCTTTCTAAGACTTTTTTTGTAAAACATTGTAGAGGTTGCTTAGTGCATAAGTGCCGAGACTTTTACGGGGTCTTTGGATGTGACTTGGCAGGTATTTACACCAAGAATGCAATCACCAACCATTAGAAAGCAAGCATTGCACGATGAAATCAACCAAATGACTATAATAAAAAGCAACAAAGTTTACGGAAACGGTCTATAAAAAGACAACGCTTTCATACATCCTATGCCATAATAGAAATACGAAACCTTTCACCTATTAGGATGTGTTGTTTATGCTGCTCAAAAGGATGATAAAACGAATCTATCGTTGGTTTAGTCGGTTGTCTTTACAAAACAAATTAGTCTTTCTATACACAACGCTTTTTATGATTCCAGTTTTCGTACTTGTTTTTGTCCTCTCACATGAGTTTTATGAAAATGTGATTTCTGATACTATACGAGAAAATGAATATTTAATTGAAATGGAGAAAATCCAGGTTCAAAAAAATATTGAAGCGATGCGAGAAGCAGCGCAAACGTTAATTTCAGATGATCAACTAATTCATTTTGTTAGTGATCGGCGTGATAAAAGTGTGCGTGAGTTAATAGAATTTCAGAACGAGCATATTGACTCAAAGGAGCTGCAATCCGTCAATCCACTCATTGATTATTCACAGTTTTATATTGATGATCCTTCATTAATGGAGATGTGGCCATTGTTATTTCGGGAAAATCGAATAAAAAGTAGGCCTTGGTACGAAAGGGTGATGAAGCAGAATGGGACAGAGCTTTGGTGGTTGAAAAGACAGGATTATCGACTGCTTTCAAATGTTCCTGACGATAACCCGAAAATATCATTATTTAGGGAAGTAAAGGATAGTCAAAATAACCATTTAGGAATGATCGAAATTTCAATGCTCCAACGAAACTTTTTTCCGAAAATGTACAGTCCAATTACTGATGGGCAATCAGAAATTTTTATCATTGATCAGGAGAAGGAAGTATTTACGAATCCAGCAAACAAATTTCTCCGCGAGCATAAATTTAAAAAGAAACACTTTCAAGAGCTTATTCAACAATTGACTCAGAATGGTAAAAATCGTTTTATTTATATGAACAACAGCATTCCTTATTTAATAGCTTCCACAGAAATTGAGGAATTAAATATGAAAATGGTTAACGTTGTTTCTTTAGAGAAAATAGATTCAGAGACGAGAAAAGTAAGGTATATGACAATTATTATCGCTATTGTGCTGCTCGCGATTTTATCAACATTGACATATGTTATTACATCCTTATTGTTAAAAAAGATGTATAAGCTCATTGAAAATATGAAGCAAGTAGAAAAGGGTGATTTTACAACGAAAATTGACATTGATGGACGTGATGAGTTTTCAACTTTAGCGTTTCATTTTCGGAATATGCTAAGTAAAATCAATCATCTCATTGCTGAAGCCGTTAATAAACAGGCAGTCTCAAAGGATACTGAGCTTAGAGCGTTGAAAACCCAAATCGACTCACATTTTCTTTATAATACATTAGAGAATATTAAAATGATGGCAGAGGTTGAGGGGAAATACGAGATTTCTGATGCACTTACTTCATTAGGCTCAATGATGAGATACAATATAAAATGGAAAAATGAGTTTGTTGTCCTAAGTGAGGAAATAGCACATATTAAGCATTACGTGATGATTATGAATCTGCGGTTAGATCGGGAGCTTGTATTAGACGTAGTCATACCAAATGAACTTTTAAATCAAGAAATGTTAAAGCTATCTTTACAACCGATTGTTGAGAATGCAATTAAACATGGAATTGAACCGAGTGAGGCTGCAACGAGAGGGAGAATAATTGTAAACGCATACAAAGATGACCAATTCGTCTATGTTGAAATAACAGACAATGGTGTAGGGATCGATGAGACGGATCTCGCTATATTAAATCGAAAAATCATTCATGATGAAGGTTATAGTAACGGGCAATCTCAATCAGGCAACGGAATTGGCTTGAAAAATGTTCATGAACGAATTGTTTTATTTTACGGGAAAGAGTTTGGCTTGAGTGTGAGAAGTGTTAAAGGTAAGTACACATCAGTTGTCATCAAACTACCTTATTTATTAATAAGGGGGGCAAATGGAAATGTATAAGCTATTAATTGTTGATGATGAGAGAAATATTCGTCTTGGAATTCGGGCAATGATATCGAGGGAATTTCCAGAATCCTTTACATTTATGCTAGCAAGTAATGGTGAAGAGGCTCTTACGCTATTAAAAAATGAGCAGATTGATATTATGTTTACAGATATTAAAATGCCTACTATGGATGGCATAGCTCTCGTACAAGAAATTCAAAAATTGGATCGAAAGCCAGAGGTTGTGATGATTAGTGGTTATGATGATTTTGAATATGCAAAGGAAGCGATAAAGTATCGTGTAAAGGATTATTTACTTAAGCCGATTAATCGAGATGAGCTAAAGAATACAGTGAATCAGGTCTTAAATGAGCTAATCACAGATAAGCAGAACCAATTTGACTTTGATGAATATACGTCAAATCAATTAAACTATATTTTTTTAAACCCGAAAATCTCTGAGGATGAAATCGAAGCGATTGCGGTGAAACTACCGATAGCACCGTTTGGAGATGGCTATTATATTGGGGCACTTACATGTTTGAAAAGTGATGCTGAAGATCAGGCTTCTTGGGTGAAAGGAATTCTTACTAATTATTGTAATGAACCACCGCAAAACATTCTTTGTTTTCATGATAAAGACGGAAATGTTGTGATGATAACGACAGAGGATTCAGTGTTTACTGAATTAATCAACCATCTTCCATTAAGAAATGTCTCAATTGGTGTTAGCGGAAAGGAGAATTCGATTAGGAAAATTAAAACAGCCTATGAACAAGCTATATTTTCTTTAAAAAGTCATTTTATTTTACCGGGAAGGTCAATGATTTGGTATGAGGAGGTAAGCAAACACTTCATAGGAGATGTTCAGCCACCACCAATTGATGAATTAAAGAAAATCTCGAATATGATTGGGACGAATCGTGATCAGGAAATTCGGATTCACTTATTAGAAGTGCTGAATATCGACGTTATTTCAGCCTATGGGCTTAAATACATGGAGGCTCTTCATGATGCGATCAATCGGATTATTCTTGACGAAGCATTTAAGAGACTTGGAGAAGAATCAATTGAAATCCTTAAACGGTATGATAAGGTCGGGGATATTTATCATTTTGAAAGGTTTTACGACTATGTCTATGAGCTTGAAAATCTCATCCTGCTATTACATGAATATAGCAAACAGCTTAAGCTAGTCTATTCTGAGCAAAAATATATGGAGAAGGCAATAAAATATATTCATGAAAATTACAATAAGGATTTAAATCTAGCTGTCGTATCAAACTATGTTTCCCTTAACTATTCTTATTTTAGCCATATGTTTAAGGTATACACAGGGCAGAATTTTGTCGACTATTTATAAAAGATTCGGATCGAGCAAGCGAAGATTCTCCTAAAAAACCTAGAGTTGAAAATATTTGAGGTAGGAACGATTGTTGGATACAAAAACCCAAAGCGTTTCACAAAAGTGTTCAGGGAATTAGAGGGGATTTCTCCAAAGGAATATCAAGAGGGATTTTTATTAAAGGATTATAGTTGAACTTATATATAAATAAAATATTATGAAAGAGCAGGCTCGCTACGATTAAGGTAGCGAGTTTTTTCGTCTTGACCTAACTTTGGCTGAACTGTACAAGGAGCTTGCTCTTTTCTAGTTTAGCTATCCTGCTTTTTTTAGGATACGAAGGATTCAGTTGAATATCATCACAACTGCTTGTATATATTTGTACAAAGCGAAGGCTCAAGTAGGGTGGGATGGTTGTGGAAATAATATTTTGCTTGTTTATCGCCATTTGTATTTTTATGAGCTTTAAAAGTGTTGTAGAAGCATGCTTTCAGAAAAATTTCTTTTCCTTTGAAACAATTCTTATTTTTTCTTATCTTTATATTACATTGCTAATTGGCTTTGGAATGATTTATTTAATTTGTATGCAAAGTAATTTAACTGTTTTAACAGAGTCAGATGTTCCAGTTGCAGGGACCTATTTCGAAAAGTTAATTATGTCGATGTATTTTAGTGCTGTTACCTTGTTTTCCGTTGGCTACGGCGACCTTGTTCCGATCGGTATTGGCAGGCTGTTAGCTGTTGTTGAGGCGTTAATTGGCTATGTGCTACCAGCAGTTTTCCTCGCTCGAACATTTATCGGGGTAGAAAAGTAGAATTAGTTGTATGTTGAGCTAAAGTTGGATACGCTTAAGTTAGACAATCTTTTAGGAGGAGTTTACATGACAATAGAAGTAGGCAGCAAAGTACCTAATATGAAGCTATTAGCAGACAATGGCGAGCAGGTTAGCTTAACAGATTATCAAGGAAAGTACATTGTCTTATATTTTTACCCAAAGGATATGACACCTGGTTGTACGACAGAGGCATGTGATTTCAGAGACCAGCATCAAAGCTTTTCAGAGTTAAATGCCGTTATTATCGGAGTTAGCCCAGACCCGCAGGATAAACATCAGAAGTTTAAGGAAAAACATGAGCTTCCTTTTCAATTACTAGTTGATGATGAGCATAAATTAGCAGAGGAATTCGGTGTTTGGACATTGAAAAAGAATTTCGGCAAAGAATATATGGGAATTGAACGGTCGACGTTTATTATTAATCCTGAAGGGGAAGTAGTAAAGGAATGGCGAAAGGTTAAAGTAAAGGACCATGTTG
Source organism: Metabacillus sp. 22489 (assembly GCF_052044855.1). Taxonomy (NCBI): domain Bacteria; kingdom Bacillati; phylum Bacillota; class Bacilli; order Caryophanales; family Bacillaceae; genus Metabacillus; species Metabacillus sp. 22489. The sequence goes on along the minus strand of NZ_JBQENT010000037.1, from coordinate 5,032 downwards.
AAGAAGCGCTGCAATATATTAAAGATATTCAAAACTAAATAAGCGGGTGACTAAATGAGGGATGAGAGAATAACGAAACTAGCCACGATCTTGCTTACACATTCAGTAAAGATAAAAAAGGCAGAAAAGGTTTTAATAAGGGGTCATCTAAATACGAAGCCTTTAATAACAGAGCTTATTGATCAAGCATATGAGCTAGGGGCTTATCCATATGTTGATTTATTTGACGATGAAATCAATCTCCATTTAGCGAAAAATTACAAGCGTGACCAACTGACGGCACAAGCACAATGGCAAATGCAGATTTATCAAGATGTCGATGCGGTGATTATCATTATTGGGGAAGAAAATGATGCGGAAATGGTCGAGGTTCCAAAGGAAATGCATCGCTTACGTGGGGAAATTATGAAGCCTGTCTCTGAGTTTTATGTGAATAACCGCAAATGGGTGCTTCTCAATTATCCTACAAAGGGATTAGCGCAGAAAGCAGGGATGAGCACAAGAGCCTTTGAAGATTACTTATTTAAGGTATGCACGGTTGATTACGATAAAATGGCAGCAGCAGTTTCCCCGTTAAAGCAGCTGATGGAAAAAACGGACAAGGTCCGAATCGTAAGCCCTGGTACAGATTTGCAATTTTCGATTAAGAATATTCCTGCGATTCCTTGTACTGGTGAAGCAAATGTTCCAGATGGTGAAATATTTACTGCACCAATAAAGGACTCTGTTAACGGAACGATTCTGTTTAATACACCATGTCCATATCATGGGACAACATTTAAATATGTTAAATTAACTTTTGAAAATGGGAAAATCATTGAAGCAACAGCAGATAATACGAACAAATTAAATGAAATTCTCGATACGGATGAAGGAGCGAGATTTATCGGAGAGTTTGCGCTTGGCTTTCATCCATATATTGAAGAACCGATCGGCGATATATTATTTGATGAAAAAATATGTGGCAGTCTTCACTTTACACCAGGCGAAGCATATGAGGAAGCGGATAATGGAAATAAATCAGCGATCCATTGGGATATGGTGCTGATTCAACGTCCAGAATACGGGGGCGGGGAAATTTATTTTGATGATGTTCTAATCCGAAAAGATGGGGAATTCGTTCTAGCAGATCTCAAAGGTTTAAATCAAGAGAATCTTAGAAAGTAGCCTATTTTTTCGAAGCAAGGCAAACGTCCAGACAAACTAGGTGAATTTTCGTATCTTATAGGGAAGGCATTACCTCCTCAAATGTTAGCGCCGGACTAGTGCGGAAATTGTTCCGCACTCTTTTTTATCCATATAGAAAATACATAGAGCATGGAGGGTGACAACCTATGAACATATTATCTACAGTGAAGCTCCCGACTGTACTGAAACAGCAAATTGAGAGCAAATTTCCGACAGTGACATTTTACCATGATAAAAAAATAGATGAAGCACTTGATATTTTAGCTGAGGCAGATATTTTGTTTACGTATGGAGAGGACTTAACAGCTAGCCATATACAGGCTGCAACAAAACTGAAATGGATTATGGTCGGATCAGCCGGAATTGAAAAGCTTCCATTTGATGAAATTGAAAAAAGAGGGATTCTCGTTACGAATTCAAAAGGGGTACATGCGATTCCGATGGCAGAGTATTGCTTAGCCATGATGCTCCAGGTTTCACGTCAATCGAAGGCGCTCATTGAAAATGAAAAAGCTCATAAATGGGACAGAACGGTAAGTATGATGGAATTATACGGGAAAACAGTCTATATACTAGGTGCAGGAGCAATCGGACAGGAAACAGCAAAGCTTGCTCAGGCGTTTAGTATGAAGGTGTTAGGGATGAACCAGGATGGCAGACCTGTCGAATGCTTTCAGGAAATGTACACATATAAAGAGCTGAAAGAAACGATTAAAGAAGCGGATTTTGTTATCTCTGTTTTACCAAGCACAGAGCAAACGAAAGGCCTACTAAACTATGAACTTTTTAAAGAAATGAAGCGAGAGGCAGTGTTTATTAATATCGGCCGTGGTGATGTCGTCAATGAAAAGGACTTATTAAAGGTTTTAGATGAAGGGCTAATTAGCCATGCTGTATTAGATGTATTCGAGCATGAACCTCTCGATGAGCACCATCCATTTTGGGATATGGAAAATGTGACGATCACACCACATTTATCTGGCATTACCAAAAACTACCTCCCGAGAGTCATGCCAATCTTCGAGGACAACCTTGAAAGGTTTAGAAATGGTGAATTATCAATGATGCGGAACATCATTGATTTGAGAAAACAATATTAAAAGCATAACAGAAGGTAAAAAGTAAACAATAACCTATATATTGAGGTTTGACAAAACTATTTGTCACAATGTACACTAATTATAAACATTATAAAGTAATAATATTTATTGAAGTGAGGTGCATGGCGGATGTCTGAACATCAATTGAAGGATGCTTTAGATGCTTTAAAACAAACTGGAGTACGTATCACACCTCAGCGTCATGCTATACTTGAATTCTTAGTTGGTTCCATGACACACCCTACAGCTGATGATATATATAAAGCGTTAGAAGGAAAATTCCCTAATATGAGTGTTGCAACTGTGTACAATAACTTAAGGGTATTTCGTGAGGTTGGACTTGTAAAGGAATTAACGTATGGCGATGCATCAAGTCGATTTGACTTTGTAACGTCAGATCATTATCACTGTATATGTGAAAGCTGTGGTAAAATCGTAGACTTTCACTATCCAGGACTAGATGAAGTTGAGGCGTTAGCGGCCCATGTAACAGGCTTTAAAGTAAGTCACCATCGTATGGAGATTTACGGTAAATGCGCTGAATGCGATAAAAAGGAAACGCATTAAGACAAGCTCAGTACCAATTCTGCGCTTGTTTTTTTGTGTAGAGAACGAAAAAAAGAGGCTTCTTATTATGGGGGTATTCCTATATAGAGGCCTCGTCTTTTTTTTGAAGAGGTAGTTTTGTACATAGTTTTGAGGATAAGCATAGCTCTCGGAGGTCACAAGACGAATCAGAATTGAAGGTAAAGAACACCTTCTATTCTGATTCGTCTTATTTGCCCTAGGCTGAACAAGGCGCTTCCGCTTTTCGAGATGTCTAGCTCCAGCGCCTAACCCCTCGAGGTCATAAGCCACAAAATTGAAGGTAAAGAACACCTTTATTTCTTTTGCGTCTTATGTTTGTCGGGGCTGAACAAGAGCTTCCGCTTTTCGAAATTACGCTTTTATATTTTTACGGTTATAATTTTCGTCGAATTCTTTACCTTCTAGTTCTTTATCTAATGTGAGTGGTTCTTTGCAGTGCATGCACATATCGACTCGACCGAGTATTTTCGTTGGTTTTTCGCAGGTTGGACAAATTACCTGAACGGCTCTTGTTGATAGCATTCCGATCCAGAAGTAAACAACAGTACTAGCGATAATCGATAACATCCCTAGCAGCATGAAAATCGTCATAATCCAAATGTTTGTTCGGAAAAAGATACCTAAATACATAATGATAAACCCGACAAAAACTAAACTAAGTGCAAAAGTACGTATCTTATTAATTTTACTAGTATATTTACGAGCCATAATCGTAAACCTCCTTGTTTAAAATATAGCACAGGTTGTTTAAGAGTGACATGATTAATCAAATGAAATGCATCATGTTATAGAAAAGAAAAATCTTAGCAAACTTTTATTTGTTAAACGATATAGATTATTTTATAATTTTCCTCGTGCTATTTTTGAAAAGGGATTTGCCTTTTATATGTAGAAATAATTAATAAAGTCCTTATATTGGAGGAATAAAATAATGATGGAAAATATTCTCCGTCCTATTTATCAGGAACGGGCAAGTCATTCCGATACACTAGCGATCATTATGATTGAAAAGAGGAATCAAACATCACCTATAACAGATAATTTAGATGCTGTTTTACTCGTTGTTGTGAATGACTCAGATGCAACAACATTAATTAAGCATTATGAATTTGAAGATAAAAAAGCATCCTTAACAGTTATGACGAATGAAGATTTACAGGAGGCTATCTTGCTTGGGACAAATCGAAGAATAGTCGAATGGATATTAAATGGACGAGTTCTTTTTGATCGAAATGAATATTTAGTCAAACTTATTGAACGCATTAAAACCTTTCCTTTTGCAGAGCGTAAATTAAAAATAGGAATTGAATATGGAAAACTAATTCGAAGATATATTGAAGGAAAAGCCTTTTTTGAGTCAAATCAGTTACTTGATGCATACAATCATATTGTTCATGCATTACACCATTTAGCGCGATTAGAAGTGATTGATCGTGGGTTTTATCCAGAGGTAACTGTGTGGAATCAGGTTAAGCATATTGAGCCACAAATTTATAAGCTATATAAGGAACTAGTAGAAAGTGATGAAACATTAGAAAAAAGATTAGAGCTTTTATTTTTAGCGAGTGATTTTCTTATTCATTCAAAAACAGAGATTGGTGCTGCTCATATTATATCAATCATGTCTGAAAAGGAATCGTGGTTTTATAATGAATTGTATCACCATCCAGAACTTAAGTATTATTCGGTTGATTTAAGCATTATTTTAGAATTTTTAGTTGAAAGAAAGTACATTTCAACGAAAAGAATTGAAACGAAAGGGAAAGAAATTTTTCATCGAGCATATTTTATTGAAAAAAAGTGTTGACGTGAATAATTGAAGATGATATATTTGTAGACGTCGCTGTTACAGATTAACAAAACGGCGGCCATCATCTCAATTTTCTCTCTCAAAAAACTTTTTTAAAAAAGTGTTGACAGAGAAAACGAGAAATGTTATATTTAGAAAGTCGCTTCACTGAAAGAAACGACATTGAATGTTCTTTGAAAACTAAACAAAACCAAGCGTGCCAACGTTAATTTCGATTAACAACAAATCGTACTATTAAGTACACAATGAGCAAGTCAAACACTTTATTGGAGAGTTTGATCCTGGCTCAGGACGAACGCTGGCGGCGTGCCTAATACATGCAAGTCGAGCGAATCTGAGGGAGCTT
>NZ_JBQENT010000036.1:0-55613 GCF_052044855.1 Metabacillus sp. 22489 | reverse complement strand
AAAGAATAAGCAAACTGTTTTGTTCTTTCATCTTTTACGTAGTACCCACTTTCAGGGTCAGTAGTACTTTCCTTAATTTCCTTTATCTCTTCCTTTTCAAACTTTTCAGGTGGAAAAGGTTTCTTTCCGTTATCAATACGGTCTTGATTTAATTCAGCCTGAAGTTTCGCTTCATAAGCTCGAGTTTCTTTTCTCACTGTTTTCTTTTCAAATTTACGTTTATTAGCACTTGCTTTAACATGAGTTGAATCAATAAATACATGATCTGCGCTCAATAAACCTTTATCTGTAATCTCTTTTAGAATTCGATAAAAGATTTGTTCAAATAGATCGGTTTCTTTAAAACGACGCTCATAGTTCTTACCGAAGGTAGAGAAGTGAGGAACTTCTGTATAAAAACCGAATCCCAAGAACCAGCGATATGCCACATTTGTTTCAATTTCTTTAATGGTTTGCCTCATAGAGCGTATACCAAATACATATTGAATAAATGTCATCTTAATCAATACAACAGGATCAATACTCGGACGGCCTATTGTTGAATAGAGTTTTTCAACCAATGGATAAATGAAGGAGAAATCAATAGCAGATTCAATTTTACGCACCAAATGATCTTGTGGTACTAATTGGTCAATTGCGATTACTTCTAACTGATCTCTTTCAGTATTATTGTTTCTTGTCATCATTATCCATCACCTCTTAAAATCTCTTATTAAATATTTTAAATTAAAAAAGACTGTAAGCAAACTCGATTTTATCGAGTTTGTCTACAGTCTGTGAGTCCCTATAATGGGACTCTTTTTTAATTTTCTCTCAACCGTAAATACAGTTTAAATGTTAACTAAAATATAGATATAGTTGACAATTTTCTTTTCCTTCTTTACGATAGTTTATAATCAAAAGGAGGAATGAAAATGAATTGGAGCAAGTTGGCAGATGAAGTTTTACAAGGAAAGGTCTTATCAATGGATGAAGCTCTGGCAATTTTACAAAGTGATGATGACGATATATTACTCCTATTAAATAGTGCATTTAAGATTAGAAAATTTTTTTTTGGAAAAAAGGTAAAATTAAATATGATTATGAATACTAAGTCGGGGTTATGTCCGGAAAACTGTGGATATTGCTCTCAATCTAGTGTATCAACTGCTCCGGTCGAAAGGTATCAAATGCTTGAGAAGGATACGATAATCGAAAAAGCAAAAAGGGCACATCAATTACAAGTTGGCACTTTTTGCATCGTTGCTAGTGGAAGAGGACCTACGAACAAAGAAATAAATCATGTTGCTTCAGTTGTTAAAGAAATAAAATCTGAATTTGGATTGAAGGTTTGTGCATGTCTTGGTTTATTAAAGCCTGAACAAGCGGAAAAATTAAAGGAAGCTGGTGTCGATCGATATAATCATAATATAAATACATCTAGGGAGTATCATCCTTCCATAACAACAACACATACATACGATGATCGAATAAAAACAATTAAATCAGTAAAAAAAAGTGGAATCTCACCATGTTCAGGAGTAATAATCGGTATGGGGGAAACAGTAGATGATGTAATAAATATGGCTTTTCATTTAAAAGAATTAAATGCAGATTCGATACCAATAAATTTTTTGCACGCGATTGATGGTACACCACTTGAAGGGACAAATGAATTAAATCCAAGATTTTGCTTAAAAGTACTTGCGTTATTTCGATTTATAAATCCAAGGAAGGAAATAAGAATTTCGGGAGGACGGGAAGTAAATTTAAGATCAATACAGCCTTTAGGGTTATATGCTGCTAATTCCATTTTTGTTGGGGATTATTTAACAACGAGAGGACAAGATAGTACTGCTGATCATAAGATGCTTGAGGATTTGGGGTTTGAGATTGACTTTCAACATGTGGAAACGAATAATAAAGCATCAGTAATTTCTTAAAAATAGTAGTGAAAAGCTTTCTTTAGTAAGATTGAATAATTTTCAAATCAACTATTTAATTGAACGAAAGCTTTATGGTTTCTTTCCCTTAAGGAACAAGCTATAATAGAAAAATCTTGTCGATTGGGGGAATGGACGTGAAATCCTTTTATCATTACTTATTAAAATACCGTCATCCAAAGCCTAAGGATGATATAGCGAAATTTGCAAATAATGCATATCTTGATCATAGTTTCCCAAAAAACTCTAATGATTATAATGAATTGAGTTCTTATCTTGAAATGAATGGGAATTATTTACCGAGTATGTCAGTATTTGATGATGCATGGGAGCTTTATCAAATTGATATAGCAAAACAATAAAGTGAATCATTATCAACTTGCAATTAATATTTAGAGAGGAAGGCTTTATCTGTTTTCAATAGGTAAATTGCCTTCTTTTTTTCATTTGCCTATATCGAATAAAGAAAATTAGCATATACTATCATATCCAACGAATCACGACATAAAGGAGAGATAGTGAATGGGAAACATTAATCATCCAAATTATAAAATAGGAGACGTCGTCGTGATTACGTTATATGGAACTGTTGGGACAATTACTAAGGTTCATAAACTTGACCAGCACTTTGTTTATGAAGTGAATTATAGTGACATGTTATTTTTTGAAAATGTACTTCAATTGTATTCAGATTATGAGGGGACAATTATCGATGTTGAAGAAATTACGATTGATATCGACTATCAAATAGGTGATACAGTTCTAGTAAATGGATATGGAAAAACCTGTTTCCGGATTGTCGGCATTCGTATAGAAGCATGGAGATACGAAGACGATGGATGGGAAGAGGTTACGTATGAATTAACTAGATTATCGGATGGAGAATGGCTTGAAGCAACAGCTGATGAAATGACTTTATTAAATAGTTCTCCAAAGTCAACACTTTCAATTCTGCAAAAGCTTCAATATAAAACAAAGAAATCCAATGATTTAAAAGATTATTCCACTCTATTTACGAAGCCGATTAAACTAAAAAAGGCGAGAATAATCGATGAGAATCAGCATTATAAGAAAATGGTTGATGAGTTATTAGATATATATAATGACTATCAAACATTATATCAAATGTTTGAAAATCCTGAATATAAGGAAATTATGGTCCTAATTATGAATAGCTTGCAAAGACATAGTAAATCCAATGATAGTCAACATTAAAATAAGCAAGAAATCAACACATAAATAAAATAAGGAACACCAAATCCAACTATTATAAAAAATAACCCCTGAATAATTTTATTTAAAAATCGGTCAAATCCATCTCCATCGATAAATTTAAGAAAAGCTCTACTTAGTTTATTCTCTTCTATACTCATTTGGAATCGTTTGTTCATTCGCTTTTTCCTCCTTAAGCTTGTCTATGTAATCTATCTATATGAATCTATTAGCTCGTTATTCCAATTTGATAGATTTTTTCTTAAAAAATAGTTTCCAATTTCAAGACATATGTCCCACATTACGGACATAAACAATTAAGGGGGGGCGATATTGTGAAGGAAATTGAAGTAATTATTGATACTGAGGAGATTGCAGAGTTCTTTTACAATGAGCTCACTAAAAGAGGGTATGTACCTGGTGAAAGCGAGCTAGAAGAATTAGCAGATATAACGTTTGACTATCTATTAAACAAATGCATAATTGATGAAGATGTTGATTTTGACAATGAAGATTGACATGTAATAGCAAACTGACTGACTACCAGGAATTTTTCCACCTGATAGCTCAGTCCTATTTTTGTCTAACAAGCCCATTTTCAATGAATTATTTTGTTTAAAGTTGATAGAAATTTAACATCGCTTAATACATTTTTTGTAATATCAGCTTGTATATATGATAGGTATCGATCAAAATCTTTAATTTGATTAATGTCTTGGAACCAATCGACAGTTGAAGGTGATTTGTTTTGGATATTTCCCCATGCAACTTCAAGAGGTGGGCTATACGATTTGGCTGAATTGTAACTAGTTAATGAAAATATGTGTGGCCAATAATCACTCCTTGATGCTGTATGAGGTTGATTGGTAGCAAACTTTAGACATGATTTGTAATATTTTTTAGAAAACAGGATAGAGTAGAGACATTTTCCGATATTAATTCGTTTTTGTATGGAAGAAAAATCATGTATTTCAAGTCCAGCAAGGGAGTAGTTAGTTGAAAACAGATTGCGCTTGTATGGAAAAATCACATGAGTAAATCCTAATTTTTCTTGGATAACAAATGCTAGCGTATGGAATAAGGAAGATTTTATGCCTTTTGTTGAAAATAAATGCTTTTCTATATAGTTTTGTTCATTTGTAATTAGTGAATAGGTAATAAAAGCTGAATTTTTTGTCTTGAAAAAGTATTCCCAAGCTGTATACATAAATTTAGATATATGAAGAAGCTTTAATAAATAGAAATAGGAGCTATTGTTCTGTTTGCTTTCTTCATATAAGAGAAGTTGTGGATAGGCATCTTGGAAAATAAGATAATTTGCATGCTCTAAAAAATGAAATAAGTCCACTCTCTTTTCCTCGTCTAGTAATCCTCCAACTAAGGTTCCCCTTAAGTCAGTCATATGATAACCACCGTTGCGTGACACCATATGGGCTAAAAATGCCCAATGAATTTCTGGATTTCGGTTGAAAAACTCGAGATATGCCTTTGTTCGTGTTACATTATTCACATTATTTATTTTTGTTTTATTCTCCACCCTTTCAACTAACTGACGTTCTTTTTGCGTGGTAACAATCGGAGAATTATCAGTTTCTAAATTTTTTTGAAGTTGTGAATATATCCTTTCTCTTTCCTTCTCCTTTAAAATAGAAAAGTTTTCAGTTTTCGAACTTAAAGATTTTATGAATCCGCACATCCAATATCACCAAATTCTGATCAGACTTTTATTTGATATACTATATGTATGAAAAAATGAAACTTTTATTGTCTGTCTCCGTATATTATTTAACAAATTGAAAAGAGGGATAAACAATGTTGAAGAAGTTATTAAAATCAATTGTTTCGAGCCAACATTCACACTCAAGGCATTATAGCTCAAGTGATTTTAAAAAAAGAAAATACCATTCTCATCACCCATCCTCATACGGTCATCATCATTATAAGAGAAAGCGTAGATCGGGTAGTTTCTTTAGTTCCTTTGGCTCTTTTGGTTCTTACAGTAGTTAATGAATAAACTTATTTTAAAATGGCATGAGATAAGTGAAAGACCGTTAAAAATAAAAGCCCAAATCTCACAAAAATACACAATAAAAAAGCTTTTAGGAAAAGGGAGCTATGGGTTTACTTATTTAGTAGATGATAAGCAAGGTACCAGGTATGTTTTAAAGCAACTACGAAAATATAAAATGCTCGATGACCATGGAAGAGCTTCATTTCAAAGGGAAGCGGACATTTTAAAAACTTTACGACATTCAGCATACCCTGCTTTTTATGAACAATTTGAGGAAGATGGTAGAAGTTTTATTTTAATGGAATATAAGCAAGGTTTTACGTTCGAACAGCTGATTTTCAACGAAAACCATATCTATGATGAAAAAGCGTCATTTTACCATTTGGAGCGAATTTTAGAAATTGTTAGACCCATTCATAATCTTGGAATAGTTCATCGGGACTTAAGAATTCCGAATATTCTCATGAATGGAAATGAATATTATATTATTGATTTTGGATTAGCACGAAAGGTTAGTGATAAGAAAAGTAATGAGGAAGTAAATGAAATTCTTGCAAAACAACTATTTCGTGAAATCGCTTTTAAGAGTGATTTTTATGCATTAGGTCATTTTGTCTTATTTTTACTTTATTCAGGTTATGAACCAGAAACAAGAAAGAGTCGTTCATGGGAGGATGAATTAGAGCTTTCAGTAACTAGTAAAAAAATATTACGAAAAATGCTTCAGCTTGATGAACCATATCATGATATTGAACAACTTTTAATGGATGTAAAATTATTTAATGGAGGTATTTAGTTTGTCATTGTTTAATAAAATGCTTGCAAGTATTGGAATCGGTTCGGCAAAGGTAGATACGAAATTAACACATGCTTCTATTAAAGCAGGGGAATTAGTCGATGGAGTTGTAGAAATTAAAGGTGGTAATATAGAACAAAAGATTGATGAAATTTATTTGACGCTTAATACGTATTATGAAAAAGAGGTCGATGATAAAAAAGTTCAAAAAAAAGCTGTCATATCAACGATTAAATTAAATGAACCATTCGTTATTATGCCTGAGGAATCAAAATCGATCCCGGTTCAGTTTCAATTACCAATTGATACACCAATAAGTATGAGTGGTTCAAAAGTGTGGATTAAGACTGGAATGGATATTAAAGGTTCGATTGACCCGTCTGACCAAGATATTATAAATGTGCTTCCACATCATTTGGTCAAAGAAACGTTACAAATATTTAATCAATTAGGGTTTAAATTAAGAAAGGTGAAAAACGAAGAAGCTTCCTTTAAAATAAGAAAACGATTGCCATTTATTCAAGAATTTGAATTTGTTCCGACGTCTGGCCCATATTTCCGAAAATTTGATGAGGTTGAAGTGATATTTTTTCCAATTGATGATGAGAGAATAGAGATTATCATTGAAGTTGATCGACGTGCCCGTGGTTTTGCAGGTTTCTTATCAGAAGCATTAGACTTAGATGAAACAATAACAAAAATCACTGTTTCTAAAAGTGAATTAGCAACTCTAAAAAATAAAATTGAGACCATTTTAGAAAAAAACAGCATTTAAAAAGGTGTTTTGAATTTAAATGTGTTGCACTTTTATAAAGTATAAGATGGCAATTTTTAAAATCTAAAAATACCTTTGAAAAGACTAGTAGAATTGATATAATTTAGGCGTTAAATTTGATACATATGAGAGGCTGTGATGGGGAAATGTTTAAAAAGATTGCTGCTGATGCATTAGGTTTGTCTGATATTGGTACTATTATTAAACCATCAGATTATGATAAAACTGACGCAGATGATTATGTTATGCATGAAGACAATGAAAAAATTTACTTTTTAATTAAAACAAAAGCAGATGAATATTGTTTTACAAACTTAGCGGTCATCCATGTTGATGGGGAAAGTGCGACATCTTCAAAAAGAACTTTAAAGCGGTATCCATATTCACAGCATCGAATTTCTGGCGTATTGCTTGAAACTGCTGGGAAAATTGACATGGATGTTGAAATAAAATTCACGATTGGAAGCAATGTCTTTGATATCGATGTAAGAAAAGAACAAATAGAGGAATTAAAAGATCTTTATAAAGCATTGCTACGTATATCTGAAATAACATATGAAAATGAAGTGAAGCATAATCTTGCTACCGAAAGTTTTAATAAAGCAGTATCTGTATTACAAAACTCCCGTACGGATGATAATCAACTTCCAGATACATTTAAAGGTTTGACAGAGGTTGGATTCCAATGGCTTCTAGACGCACATGAGCAATATCATATGAAGGATTTTGGAGAAATATTTGAAAAGTATATAAATAATTAAAGAAATTTTGTGAAGCTTTATAAAATAATGTGAGGGTGGCTCAAAACCATTGGTTCAAATCCCTCAAACACTATATATAGACTAATGATGAGGTTAGTTATTATATATCAGTGTTTGAGGGATAAGACCCTTTTGAGCGACCCTCTTTTTTTGGCTTTGAAGCTTTTTTATTATTTAAACGTATGGAGTATAAAAAGGATCTTAAAGAAATAAAATGGGAGATATGGACAAAGCATGCAGTGCAGGAGGATACATATGAAAAAGTGGTTTTTCCTTTCGGTTATATTGTTTCTTGGATTGGCCTTCTTATATCGTTATGAATTCATTTATCTAATCGATGTTAAAATAACCCTCTTATTTGAAACGTTAAGAACAACCTTATTAACGAATATTTTTTTATTCCTGTCAGAAGTTGGCTCGATTAAGTATATGTTTCCTATTTGCATCTTTTTCACTATTCTTTTACTTTATAAAAAAAGAATTATTTCCGCTCTCTTTTTATTTATCTTATTATTTAGTGTTAGGTGGATAAATAGTGAACTTAAAGAATTATTTAGTAGAGAAAGGCCCCATTTTGACGCAGTCTATAAAGAGGCATTTTACAGTTTTCCTAGTGGACATTCTATGAATTCAATAGCTATTTACAGTTTTATTTGTTATTTATTTATTCAATATATTGAAAGTGAAAAAATACGAAAATTCTGTATCGCGACGACAACAATTTTGATTGGATTAATTGGAATGAGCAGAATATATTTAGGTGTTCACTATCTTACTGACGTGTTAGCAGGTTTTTGTGCGGGATTTTCGATGTTTATAGTCATTTCCTTCTTAAATAATAAAATAAATAAGTTGTTCGACAAAATTAGATCTGTTTAGAGAAAGGACTTTTCATATAGACCTCTAATAAGTAAGATAATAAGCTTAATTGGAGGGTGATATGTGTGGTATATTCCTTATTATTAAAGAAACGGATACAGTCTTATGATATTACAATTTTTCAAACGCCAAAATTCGGCGAAAAAAAGGGCTACCATGAAGTGTATCGTTGCATGATAAAGGGACAGTCTCATCAGCATGTTATGGAAAAGGTCTTTCAAACATTTAATGTTGCCGACACAATGCCATCTGATTATGAAGCAAGATATTTGAGTACAGGTGATATTGTTTTAATTGATGAGGGGAAGAAAGGTCAATTTTATTATAAACTTAAGCCTGAGGGATGGAAAAGAATTAATCGAATACACGTTAGATAATTAGAAAATTTCATAGTTTTTAAGATAACTGTACATGTTTTTCACAATGATATAGTCCTTTTAAATTACCTAAGTAATATGATATAGTTTATGTGCTATTGTTTTAATAACTAATAGGAGGGATAGTAGATGAGTGTCCATATTGGAGCAAAACAACATGAAATTGCAGAAACTGTATTGCTGCCTGGAGATCCATTACGCGCAAAGTATATTGCAGAAACTTTTTTAGAGGATGTCATTTGTTACAATGAAGTAAGGGGCATGTATGGTTTTACTGGAACATATAAGGGAGAAAAGATATCTGTACAAGGCACAGGTATGGGAGTTCCCTCTATTTCAATATACATAAATGAATTAATTAATAGCTACGGTGTGCAAAATTTAATACGAGTAGGAACATGTGGCGCAATTCAGAAAGATGTTCGTGTGCGTGACGTCATTCTCGCGATGAGTGCTTCAACTGATTCACAAATGAATCGTTTAACCTTTGGTGGAGTTGATTATGCACCAACTGCTAACTTTGATCTGTTAAAGAGAGCGTATGATACAGGTGTAGAAAAAGGACTCAATCTCAAGGTTGGAAATGTATTTACAGCTGATATGTTCTATAATGATAATGCTGAGCATGAGAAATGGGCAAAATATGGCATTTTAGCAATTGAAATGGAAACAGCAGCTCTTTATACAATTGCGGCAAAGTTCAATTGTAAAGCTCTATCTGTATTAACAGTTAGCGATCATATTCTTACAGGTGAAGAAACTAGCTCAGAAGAAAGACAAACAACTTTCAATGATATGATTGTTGTTGCTTTAGACGCTGCAATAAGTAAAAATTAATAGGATATATTGTTAAAATGATTATTTTAACAGTAGTTTAGCTGTCGAGTGCAACTCGACAGCTTTTTGCTTTAGTACAATTATTGTAAATAACATATAAACAAAATAATTCCTTGAAGTTAAATTTCGAGTTAGAAGGTAAAAATGGAAGGGAACGACCGGAATTTCTTTCAATTGGCATTTTCTGAAAGATTGTTATTTTTGCATAAAGGTGATCGGAGTGCATTGCGGGACTCCTGCGAGATGCGTGGAAAAGGTTAATGTAAGCAAGGACTTACAATAAAGGAGACTCACCATACACACCGCGTAAACCGAGTATTGTAACAAGAGGTAATCTATATACGACAGCTATGTAAAATGCAACAAAGTTTATAAAAAATTGCCTTCAATTAAAAAAGAAATTCGTTAAAGTCATAATATCGCCACTTGTTTGACAAATCTCCTACTTGTTCCTATGCAAATATTGTCGATATAATTGGATGAAAAGAAATTTTTATCATGTTTTAACCTATAGGAAAAAAGGTAAAGATGAATGTAGGTTGGAAGATTCTTAAATAACATAGCGTTTCATGATAAAATTGATGAAGGATTGAGATAGATAGGGTGATGAAATGTCATATTTTGTAAAAAATAGTCTTGTACTAGTATGTCTTGTAACATTAACAGCATGTACTAGTTTTTCACTTCCAAATGCAAACCCTTTTAGTGGCGAGCAGGAAGGAGAACAAATTAGACAATCAGGGGAAAAACGGCAGTTAGAAACAGTTGAGCCTGAAAATACCGAAACGAATGAGGAGCAAATAGATCCAGATTTCCTCTTGGAGGGACAATATTTTAATTCGGTTAAACAAGTTGATGGAAATCAAGTAATTGAAAATCCAACAAATATTTTAGCAATGGTTAATAAAGAGTTTACCTTACCAGAAGATTATGAGCCAAACGATTTAGTAATACCTAATGTTGAATTTTCTTTCGGAGATGCAGATATTCCTCAAGCATATTTACGAAAGGAAGCAGCAAATGCGTTGGAAGAGCTATTTCAACTTGCTAAAAAGGATGGCATTGAATTAATAGCTGTTTCTGGTTATCGTTCCTATTCAAGACAAAAAGGGATATTTGATGCTGAGAAAAAAGCAAAAGGGGAAGAAGCAGCCCTACACGCAGTAGCTTTACCTGGTCAAAGTGAACATCAATCAGGCTTAGCAATGGATATAACGAGTAAAAGTGTGAATCTTGAAATAACTGAGGAGTTTGGAAATACTGCAGAGGGAAAATGGGTAGATGCAAATGCACACAAAGCAGGATTTATTATTCGATATCCAAAGGGAAAGGAAAACATTACTGGTTATCAGTTTGAACCATGGCATTTACGCTATATCGGTAAAGAAAAGGCATCTGTGATTTATAAAAATAAATTAACATTAGAAGAATATTTTAATAAAGTAAAAAAAATCTAGCTTTTGAAAAGTTTGCTGTAGTTAATATTTTATGTTTGGTGATCGGATGGATAGAATTAAGGAAAATCTAGACATACTCTTTATTGGCTTTAATCCAAGTCTCGTCTCAGGTGAAGTAGGACATCATTACGCAAGTAAATCTAATCGTTTTTGGAAAATTCTTTTTCAAGCAGGGATAACGGATAGACTCTACAAGCCTGATGAAGACGATATTTTATTATCAATGGGCATTGGATTTACTAATATTGTATCTCGACCAACTAAAAGTGCGGATGAAATTACGTCAGATGAATACAGAATAGGAAGACAGATTCTTAGGAATAAAATAACAACCTACAGACCAAAAATTGCTTTTTTTGTAGGCAAAGGTGTTTATTTGAAATATGCGCAAATAAGTAAAACACATTGGGGCAGGCAAAATAAACAAATAGTTGAAGGTGTAATCGATTTTGTTGCTCCCTCATCAAGTGGGTTAGTGCGAATGAAAATGGATGATGTTGTTAGTATATATAAAGAAGTATTAACTATAATGAAATAAAAAATTGGGAGATACTCTAATCTCCCAATTTTTTTAGCTCATTACCAGAAAAATAATCCTGCTAAAGCTATACCTGTAATTAGACCTAATCCGATTCCATATGGATAACCATAGTAACCATATCCACCATAAAAACCTAGTCCAAAGCCATTTCCACGACGATTAAATGGTTGAATAAAAACCTTGCTCCGTGTGACTCTACAAATTTTCCCGACATGAACATTTCCATGACGATCGTGTATTCGAACTACTTTACGGTTATATCTGCAGCATAAATCATAATAATGTTGGGACATTTTTTTCCTCCTTGTATTTTAGTCATCATATCTTATGTTTTTTAAATACAAAGAGATTGTACAAATAACCTAGCTTCTATCAATTAAGGAATTAGCATTTTTGTCCAAAAAGTATGCAAAATGATAATTTATTTGAATATTTTTGTGTTAGCCTTTCGTGCTCAGAGAGGAGTTCGAAAACATCTTGTGGAATATTTTCAATAGGTGAAAATTCTGTCGTTGGTTCATTTTCATCTATGAATAGAATGTCAGTCTTTGTTAACACTTTACTAAGAGGAATATGATGTTTTAAGAAACATTGTTTCCATTCGCTAATCGTATATATTTGTTCACAGCCATAGAAGCTTTTAATTTCAAATTGTTCTTCACTAGTCAGTGTACCATCCTGTACCATTTCGATAGCAACGACAGAACCGTTTGATTTTAATATCCTTGCTATTTCAGAAAGTGTTTTTGTCAAAAAAGTAAATTGTAAAACTGATTCACATAATACCAAATCAAAGGATGCGTCTGAAAATGAAGTATGCGCAAGATCCTCAACATAATATGGAATATTTAATTGATTTATATGATTACGTATTGTTGCATGTTCGATCATTTGCATATTAATATCAATGCCAGTAACGTTATACCCCAATTGAGTCAAATAAGCTGTGGTTTGTCCTGTACCGCAACCCGCATCTAAAATCTTATAATCAAGTGGATATTGTTCAGATTCAAAAATTTGTTTTGTTAACATTAATCCACCAGGATGTGCACCGCCTATACCTAAGCTAGATAATAAATGTAAATAATTCAACCGTATTCCTCCCATTCTTATCCAATATATGAGGATGAAAATGGTACGGTTCTTATAGACAATAAAATAGACGATACTTTTTATAAATTTCTTTTAATTTTGGCTCAAGGATTTGGTGAATTTCGGTTTTATATATGTTAAGTAAGGCATCTTTTTCATGGAGTGTAAGAAGAAAATAATCTATTTGTTTATTTATATATGTTATAATTTGGTTTTTATAAAAGAAAGCTTTGTTTTTTATTTTCATTTCAATATCTTGAATTAATAAATAGGCAAAACGAATAATTTCAAAGTCTGTTTTTCCAATATATTCAGCTAGTTGCATCATCAAGACCTCCTGTATTTACATGTGTGTAATAAAGTTTACAATAAATTAATAAAAAAGTATCGTAGTTATTGTCGAATGGAAAAAAATATATGTGAACTGCTAAAAATACATATTCTTAATTAAATTTGTTGACGGATGGAACATGGTTTAGACATAATAGGAACATACATAAAGGTGGTGTAGTTGTACTGTGAAAAAAAGTAAGTTTATAATCTGGATCATCATTACTGCCATATTATCTTCGGGGATAACATTTAGTTTCCTCCAATTTTATGGTGTAAACCAATCAGTTGATGAAGGTGATCCTTTTGCAAAGCTAAAATCAACATATGAAATTTTAGAAAAAGGGTACTACAAAAATATTGAAACAGATAAACTTGTTGAAGGCGCTATTAAAGGTATGGTAAATTCGTTAGAAGATCCATATTCCGTTTATATGGATGTTGAGGAAGCAAAGAGCTTTAATGAAAATATTTCCTCATCATTTGAAGGTATAGGTGCAGAGGTTCAAGAAAGTAATGGTAACATTATGATCGTTTCGCCAATTAAAGGTTCCCCTGCTGAAGAGGCAGGTTTAAAAACAAAAGATATTATTTTAACAGTAGATGGTGAATCTGTGGAAGGACTTACAGTAAATGAAGCTGTATTGAAGATAAGAGGAGAGAAAGGTTCTAAAGTTAAACTTGTCGTAAGACGTGAAGGGGTTGGTGAACTAACCTTTACGATAACACGTGATACGATTCCTTTAGAAACTGTATATTCAGAAGTTATTGACGATAATATAGGGAAAATTCAAATTACGAAATTCTCTGAATCAACAACAGAGGAACTAGAAAAAGCCATAGCTGATTTACAAAAGAAAAATGTTAAAGGCTTAGTCATTGACTTGAGACAAAACCCTGGTGGTTTAATGAATCGCGCTATTGAAATGTCCCAATTATTTGTACCTAAAGGTAAAAATATTATGCAGGTTGAGAACAATAATGGTTCGAAGGAAGTTTATAAGTCTGAAAATAATCAAGTAGTTGATTTGCCTGCAACAGTAATAGTTGATGGTGGAACTGCAAGTGCGGGTGAAATAATGGCTGCAGCACTAAATCAATCAGCAGGTATCACGTTAGTTGGAGAAAAAACCTTTGGAAAAGGGACAATCCAAACGGCACAAACATTTAAAGATAATTCTTCAGTGAAATTTACAACTGCTAAATGGTTAACACCTGATGGAACATGGATACATGAAAAAGGGATTGAACCACAAGTAAAAGTGGAACTACCTGAATATGCTCATGTCTCATATGTAAACCCAGAAAGTGTGCTAAAAATTGGCGTATCTTCGGATGAAGTGAAATCAGCGAAGACAATGTTAAAAGCATTGGGATATGAAAGCCTTAATGAAGAAAACTCCTTTGATGAAGAAACAGAAGAAGTAGTAAAGGAATTCCAAGCTAAGCATAAATTAACGGTTAACGGCCAAATTACTGGAGAAACAACAATAAAATTATATGAAGAAATTCAAAAGAAACTTCAAGAAAATGATACACAGCTTGAAAAAGCAATTAGTGTATTAAAGGAAAAAATGGAATAAACAAAGGCAATACCCAATTCGTTTCGACGGATTAGGTATTGCCATATTTATTATATATTAGTTTGATTAAATTGCAGGGCCACTTGTGCTCTGCTTTTTTTATAGGGATACTTATAACCAGGTTGAAACTTTATCAACATCAAGACGATAGCTTTGATGAGCAGGTTTTAGGGCTTTTCCAATTGAGATTAACATGATAGGTACATATCTCTTATCGATTTTGTATTCCTTCATAAATTGTTCTTTATTAAATCCGCCTATCGCACATGAATCGTAGCCTTTTGCTTTTGCAGCTAACATCAGTTGCATGGCAGCTAAAGATGCATTAGTAAATGCAGCATCTCTTGCAAAAGCTTCACTTGTGTATGCTCGATTAATCTGTCCCGCGAGTGTTTCTTTAATTTCAGATGTCATAAATCCTTCTGTAACTAGGGGATCATAAACATCGTCAGTATTTTTATTTGCTTCCACATCACCAAGAATCGCAATGATTGCAGATGCATCAGTAATTTGACTTTGGTTAAAAGCAATTGGTAATAATGTTTGTTTGGAATCCTTACTATGGAATATTGTAAAATGCCAATGTTGTAAATTCCAAGCCGATGGAGCTTTTGTGGCATATGATAATATTTCTGTTAACTCCTCTTTAGAGATAGAGACTGATGAGTCATAATGTCTTACTGATGATCGTTGTTTTATGATGTCAAATAAATCAATAGCGGTAGTTGTAGTCAAGCTTAAATTCCTCCTAAGTTGATATATTAAGAAAATTATTCTATACTAAAAGTAATAAACTTACTTTTAGTAAGTCGACAGTAAACATATTAATCGAAGTGAAAAAATCAGTCAAGAAATTATATTGAGGAGAGATTATTATGAAGATTCAGCTTTGTCCTAAAATGGAAACAGCTTTTCGACTTTTAGGAAAACGTTGGATTGGAATTATTATACATGTATTATTGGACGGTCCTAAACGTTTTAAAGATTTGACAGAAATTATTCCCGGTATTAGTCAAAAAATGCTATCAGAACGATTAAAGGAGTTAGAACAAGCTGGATTAGTGGAAAGATTTGTTTACGATGAGACTCCTGTAAAGGTCACATATCAATTGACACAAAAAGGAGAAAGTCTTGAAGGAGTCATGAAAGAGCTTAATAAATGGGCAAATACATTTTGTACTCCTAAGGAGGATTTAGATAAATCATGACTAGAACAGTTATTGTAACTGGTGGTGCTAATGGTATTGGAAAAGAAGTTACAATGCAATACGCAATGAAGAATTATAATGTAATTATTGCTGATATTGATGAAGAAGCAGGGCTTGTTTTGGAAGACCAATGTTTAAATCAATCCTTTAACGTAAAATTTATAAAGACTGATGTTTCAAAAATCAATGATATTATTTTATTAATGAATAAAGCAAAGAACCATTTTGGTACAATTGATATTTTAATTAATAATGCAGGAATATCAAAATTCGGCTCACCATATGACATTACACAAAGCGAATGGGAAAAAATGATTTCGACAAACTTAACAAGTGTAATGTTTGCCTCAAGGGAAGCTGCAAAAATAATGCGAGAAAACAAACATGGTGGCAAAATTGTCAATATTGCCTCAACAAGAGCTTTAATGTCTGAAGAAAACTCTGAAGCATATGCTGCTACAAAAGGAGGAATAATCGCATTAACTCATGCACTTGCTGCTTCATTAGGAAATGATCGTATCCAAGTGAATGCGATTTCTCCGGGGTGGATTGAGACTGGCAATTATGAAGATTTAACCGAGGTAGACCATCTACAACATTTTTCAAATAGAGTTGGAAAACCAACTGATATTGCAAAAGCTTGCTTATATTTAACGATGGAGGATAATGATTTTGTTACTGGTATTAACCTTGTAGTTGATGGTGGTATGACAAAGAAAATGATTTATGAAGAATAAAAATGTAGAAATTCGTTAAATGTGGCAATTTGCCCACTCAATTAGGTGCTTATATGAATACTTTTTAGTGTAGGTAAATAATTGAGGAGGTAACCTGAATGAATCATTATATGATGAGTAATGGAATTCACCCTTATCCAAATGACCGCTTCTTTTTTGGTGCACCATTTGTTGGTGGATTACTTGGTGGGTTAGTCGGCTCAGCCATTTTTAGACCGAGACCACCTTATTATTATCCTCCATATGGAGGAGGATTTGCTCCGTACGGCTACGGTAGTCCGTATGGTGGCTATGGAAACTTTTACGGTGGTGGCTATCCAGGGTTTTATCGATAAATAAGGAGAAGGCCTTCTAAGTGGAAGGTCTTCTTTTTTATTTCAATATCATAAAGTTTCCAATACTTACAATTCCTTTTATTTTGAGATTTCTACTTCTGTAATTGAGTGTTCTTTTAATTTTATAAGCTGTATTTCAATAAATCCGTCAATATATCTTGCTTTTGTACCCTTTCGTTTTACAGGTGCAGGTAACATAAAGGTTAAAGGTGAGATATCCTCATTTTGATTATTGATAAGCATCAATTGTGTCGTTGTATGTTGAACTTTTAAAGAGTTAATTTCTGAACTGTTAACAGCAAGTTTGACATATATATAGTCATTTGTTTCAAAAATTTCAGGAGCAGTTTGAGCAGGGAGATTTTTTGATTGATTATTTTGCATTTCACCTTGAAATGGGAAGTTTTTTGAAAAGTCATTGCCGAAGATACTAGACATAACAGTTTGGATATAGTTTTCAATTTCTTTTGGATTCATTTCTTGAAATTGTTTTGTGAATTCAGAATGGTTAAATGGAAATTGCTTATTCCAGGGAAACATATTGTCACTTCCTTAATAAGAATTCGTTATTAGCAGACTATGCATGTAAGAATGCTTCTGTTAGTAAAGCTTATAAGTTGTAGGACTTCGATTAACAAGTTTATAATGGTCAATAGGTGAATAAGAAATGAGGGAATCATATTGCAAGCATCAGACGAATTAACATATCGGAAAGGAATTATTTTTACAGCTGGCTCTTATTTACTTTGGGGGGTATTACCTCTATATTGGAAAAAGATTGACAATGTATCTTCAGGAGAGATATTAGCTCACCGAATTATTTGGTCATTTATTTTTATGCTTATTTTGCTTTCAATTCAAAAAGAGTGGGGAAATATAGTAGAGATTAGCAAAAAGCTGTTTTCGCAACCACTTGTTCTTTTATCGCTTGTATTGTCGTCATTATTAATTAGCATTAATTGGTTTGTCTACATATGGTCTGTTAATCACCACCATATTCTTGAAACGAGCTTAGGTTATTATATTAATCCGTTAATTAGTGTTTTGCTAGGAATGATATTCTTAAAGGAGAAATTAAATCTTTGGCAGAAGATATCGATGGGGCTCGCCTTTATAGGTGTACTCATTATTACACTCCAGTATGGAGAGATTCCATGGCTTGCACTTATTTTGGCTGGTAGCTTTGGTTTGTATGGATTAACGAAAAAAATGACTAAATTTAACTCGGTCATTGGTTTAACATTTGAAACATTGGTTGTTACTCCTATTGCATTTACATATGTATCAATTCTAGCTAGCGGTGGGGAGTCTGTCTTCTTTGAGTTCGATACTCAAACTAATTTGCTACTCATTGGGGCTGGAGTTGCAACTGCGATTCCATTATTGCTATTTGCTAGTGGAGCAAAACGCATTCCATTGTTTTTAGTTGGGATAATTCAATATATTTCCCCGACTATCACATTAATAATTGGAATTTTTCTCTATCATGAACCATTTACGCAAATAGAAATGATTACATTTACATTTATATGGAGTGCAATTTTACTCTTTTCTTTTTCAAATTCAAAATTATTTAAAAGAGCAGAAGTAAAGTTAATAAGAAAAAATTCTATCGGCCTTTAAAAAATGAGGAATCCAATGGAAGCAAAAGAACTATTAGCTGCGTATAAGCGATTATGGAACAATCGTACTGTCTCAAATGGAAGTAATGAGGAAGAAATACTTTTAGAGCTTGTGAAGCAAGAATTAAAGGATGAAATGACTCATCCTCGACTACGCAAAAATCATTATGAAAAATTTCACCAATCTATAAAAAGAATCATTATATCGCCATTACATGAGAAAGAAAAGTTAATGTTAATCAACGTTTATTCTCAATGTTTAGAACAATTAGTAAAAAATGATAAGGAGAAATAAATATGAAACCAATAACAAAACAAGAAGTTCAATCATATTTAGAGCAATTTTTAAACAAAGTCGTTTATATTCATCTGGAAACGACAACAGGTGCCTATAATGCACATAAGAATGAAGGGAACATGACGGTTGTTGCTTTTATACGTAATACAAAGGTCGTGTATAACCAAGCTAAAATTACCGGTAATGGTCCGTATCGTGTTGGACTTAAACTTGATGAAGGCTGGGTTTATGCAGAAGGGTTAACAGATTGGATTTATAATGATGAAAATCAACTGCTTATGGCAGGACATAATTCTGAAGGACAATTAGCAATTGCACTACAAATTAGTGAAACTCCGTTTAATTATTAAGAATATAAACTAAAGGAGATTAAATAAAATGAAAGAACATGTATTAGTAATCTTACCTCACCCAGACGATGAATCATATGGTGTTGCAGGTCTAATCGCACAAAAACGCAAAGCTGGAATCCCCGTTACATATGCTTGTGGTACTTTAGGTGAGATGGGAAGAAATATGGGGAATCCACTTTTCGCGAATCGAGAGTCATTACCAAAAATCCGCAAAAAAGAGCTAGAAGACGCATGCAAAGCGATGGACATTCAAGATTTGAGAATGCTAGGACTTAGGGACAAAACTCTTGAATTTGAAGATGATGAAAAAATTGCCGATATGATGGAAGAAATCATTGATGAAATTGAACCGTCCTTAATTGTGACGTTCTATCCAGGTCATGGGGTACATCCTGACCATGATGCATGTGGTGCAGCCGTCATCCGTGCCTTAAAACGACGCCCAAAAGAAAAACGTCCAACAACATATTGTATGGCAATTACAAATAATCGATTTGAAGCGGTTGGTCAACCTGATGTTATTCTTAATATAACAGATGTTATGGATATTAAATTAAATGCATTGAAAGCACATCGATCACAAACCGAAGGCATGCTGAAACAAATGGAAGAAAAAATCTTGAATAAGGATAAAGAAGCGATGCAATGGTTTGAAAAAGAAGTTTATTGGACCTACAAATGGGATGATTAAATAAGACAATTTATAATATTAAAGCTTAGAAAAATGACAATTTCAAAAGATGATGTACTTTTTTAATTAAAAAAGCACTTGTTCCAAATTAAGGAGCAAGTGCTTTTTGTGGGGTATAAATTAAGTTATGCTTAAAGAATATCTCTTTTGAATTATTCGAAGTCGAATCGATAAACAAATTGCACCAGCTGCAAGACCTGTTATTAATCCAATCCAATATCCAAATGCATCAAGTGATGAAAATTTTGCCAGGAAAATCCCAAAAGGGAGTCCAATAATCCAATACGAGATTAAAGCCATCATAAATGTCATATTAACATCTTTATATCCTCTTAAAGCACCTTGAATAGGAGCAGCGATAGCATCTGATAGCTGAAAGAAAATCGCGTAAATAAGAAATTCCTGTGTAAGTTTTAATACATGAATATCAGAGGTATAAATAGATGCAACTTGAGAACGGAAAAAATAAATGAACGCAGCTGAGATAAGTGATAAGGATAAAGCCATTCCGATTCCAATATAACTATATTGCTTTGCGTGTTGAAACCTTTTAGCTCCTACTTCATGTCCAATAACAATAGTTAAAGCCGTTGAAATACTTAAAGGTAGCATATATAAAAAAGAAGCAAAATTCATAGCTGCTTGATGGGATGCAATTGTAATTGTATTAAATTGGCTCATAAATAAAGTAACGGCCGCAAAAATACTTGTCTCAAAAAAGATTGCTAGTCCAACAGGGATCCCGATGATTAGAATTTCCTTCCAAGCTTTTATAGATGCACGATAGAAAGTATTAAAAATGTTAAATTTCTTAAATGGATGTTTTTTAACAACTATAATAATTGCAATAAAAGCAATACACCAATAGGTTATTGCAGAAGCAACTCCTGCACCTATCCCTCCAAGCTTCGGAAATCCTAGTTTGCCGAAAATAAACAGAGAGTTAAGTATAAAATTTATCGGGAGTGATGCTAATGTAATAAACATTGTAACCCTTGTAAAACCTAAAGCATCGATAAAGCAGCGGATTACAGCATATAAAAACAATGGGAATATTCCGAATGATAACGCAATTAAATATCCTTTAGCAATTGAGTAAACTTCTGCTTCTAAGTTCATCATATGTAATATAGGATCTACTGTAAAAAGTGAATAACTACGTTCGGTACATCATTTTTTTTATTTGCCCCCATTAATTGTGCAACAATTGGTGTAATTGCTAATAAAATACCACTTAAACCAGTATATACAGGAACCCAGAGACTTGATCCGATAGCAACTCCTGCAAGATCATTTGGATGAACCTTTCCTGACATTGTTGTATCAAAAAAATTCATCGAATATAGACCGAGCTGAGTTATTAAAACAGGGAATAGAATCTTTAATAAAGTAATGATTTTTTCTTTATTTGTTGATGCTTCTTTCATATTAAATCCTCGTTTCTAAAAAGCTAACTTTTGAATTATAACATGAAAAAAACATTTTGTTACGTTTTCAGATGTCTATTCCAACTATTATTGCCGATTTGGATGTTTATTTTCTTTTTTTGTTTCACCTTTAAACATTTGATAGTAAAAGAAGCCTAAAGATAGCACGCCTAATATACTAAATGTATATTGTAATATTTTTTGTGTAATCATTGGTAAAACCTCCATTAATAGTATGGTGCTTATCTTAGAAAACATACATTTTTTTCTAAGATTTGAATTGAGTGTTAATGGAATGATAAATTAACGACCATACTAATATTAGAGGAAGGAGTGGAATTGGTGGAAAATCCGAATACGATTGGTGAAATAAAGGAACACATTGCAACCAATTTAGAACATATAATCGAAGAAGCCCAACTAATGAGAAACTCAATAGATGAAAAAGACTATTGTCTATTATGTGAGATTGCACGAATAAAAGACAGATTTAATGCCATTCAATCATCTGCTTCCTTTTTTTATTTAAAAGCCTATATCTCAAGTTTTACAAAAAAAACAATAGAAATTGCGAAGGCATTACAAAATTTATCAGATAATCGCCATGGTGGGCTAATAATAATTGAAAGAAGTGCTCCCGTAGAGGAGTATATTCAAGAAGGGGTACAAATCAACGCAGATTGTTCAAGTCAATTAATTGAAAGTATTTTCTATCCTGGAAATCCTTTACATGATGGAGCGTTGCTAATAAAAGGGGATTATATTGTATCAGCAGCAAATGTTCTTCCGTTAACAACACAAAGCTTTGGCTCGAAAAAGGTAGGTACTAGACACCGTGCTGCAATTGGATTATCTGAACAAATAGATGCGTTAATCTTAGTAGTATCTGAAGAAACAGGAAGAATGTCTTTTGCTTTAGATGGAACTTTATATCCAATTAGCTCCTCGGAAACGAGAATTCACTAGTAAAATTATCATGAAAATATATACCTTATCAGTAATATGAATAAAAAGACCTATATAAAAAAGGGGTTAATAATTGTTTTGTCTATTTTTTGTATAAAAATGGAGTAATCCCGGAAACAAATGAGTTTTTCTCTTGCCTTTAGTTTGAAAATTTCAAAAGTATAGGTAAAATGTAACAAGTCTAATGATAAACTAATATTAATTTGAAAAAGAGTGGATTGGAATTTTCTACTCTTTTTTTGTTTGAATAGAATTTTATTGAAAAAAAGATTGTCTATTTTTACATGTTTTTGTATGATTATACTAGATTAGTAGTGTAACTTTATACCTGTTTTTATCGTTTTATATCTTTTTGCTTATTATTTTGTAGTTTTTTTTCTTTTGTTCTATTAAAATATGCATGTGAGTTGTGATAAAAGACTGGTAGTTTTTTAGGTTGTGATGAAATGTTACTTTTAACCTAGTCTATAAATTGTATCAATATACAACTTATAGTTGGAAAAATTACACAGAAATTAGGAGGTACTTTAAAGAAATGAAACAAAAACTTATCGGGCTGACTGCAACTGCTGTAGTAGGTTCATCCCTTTTTGCAACAATGGCAAACGCTGAAAGTGTAAAAGTGAAAAGTGGTGATACACTCTGGGAGCTATCAAGAGAATATAATACTACTGTACAATTATTAAAAACGACAAATGGATTAACTACAGATTTTATTAAAGTTGGTCAGGTGCTAGAAATACCTGGAAGTAAAACGACTACACCGACAAATACAAATACAAATACTTCTTCAAATACAAGTACTACAACAAAGGCTACTACTTATAAAGTAAAAGCTGGTGACTCTTTGTGGGTAATTGCAAAACAATATAATACTTCAGTAAGTGAATTGAAGAAATTAAACGGATTATCTAGTGATTTAATTCGTGTTGGACAAGTCTTAACCGTGAAAAAAACTAGCACAACGAAACCGAATAATTCGACTCCATCAAATCCTCCATCTAGTTCACCGAATACTAGTGGAACGAATACATATACTGTAAAAGCTGGAGATTCACTCTGGAAGATTGCAAATCAGTATAATGTTACTATTGGAGAAATCAAGGTAGCAAATAATTTAAAATCAGATACGATCTACGTCGGACAAAAGTTAAAGCTATCTGGAAAAGAAACTATTCAACCAGATAATAATTCTTCAGGAACAAAGGAACCGTCTAGTTCATCATCTAAAATAAATACTGTTATTTCAGAAGCAAAATCTTTAATGGGAACTCCTTACCGTTGGGGAGGGAATACGCCAGCTGGGTTTGATTGTAGTGGATTCATTTATTATGTCCTGAATAAAGTTACATCTGTATCCCGCTTAAGTACTGCAGGATATTGGGATATTATGAAGTCAGTTAATTCGCCTTCTGTTGGAGACTTTGTATTTTTCACTACTTATAAAGAAGGTCCCTCACATATGGGAATTTATTTAGGAAATAATGAATTTATTCATGCGAGTAGTTCTGGAGTTACCATTAGCAATTTAAATAACTCCTATTGGAAAAAACGTTATTTAGGTGCTAAACGTTATTTAAACTAAGAAAGAAAAGTTTAATAGATCAATTTCTAGAAGAGAGCCAGTTTTTGGCTCTTTTTCTTATAGGTATGAAGTTTATGATGGGTGAAATTTACGAGGATGTGAACAATCGAATGAAATCTTTGAATAACAGTTGATTATCTAGTATACTCGTTGAAGATTAAAGGATTTATCATTATGTGAAATGAAAGTAGGCAAAACAAATTGGAAAATATTAATTCTTATCAATTACCAGAAGAAATAAAATTACGTATACAGAAACGAAGCTTAACTACAGTTAATGATGAAGAAAAGCTTCTTATTGGTAAGGGAGGATATACACCTTCAGAGGAATCGATTTTATATGATGCAATTATTGCTCTATCTTTAGGAAAGAATGTTCTATTAAAAGGTCCAACTGGTTCTGGTAAAACAAAACTAGCAGAAACTCTTTCTTATTTATTTCAACAACCGATGCATAGTATAAATTGCTCAATTGACATGGATGCTGAGGCGCTTCTTGGCTTTAAAACAATTGCGAATCGAAATGGTGAAACAACAATTGATTTTGTGCCAGGTCCTGTTGTTAAAGCAATGGATCGTGGTCATTTATTATATATCGATGAAATCAATATGGCTAAGCCGGAAACATTACCAATATTAAATGGTGTACTTGATTATCGAAGAATGATAACAAATCCATTTACCGGTGATGTTATTAAAGGAAACGAACATTTTGGAGTTATAGCAGCGATAAATGAAGGGTATGTTGGTACGGTTCCTCTTAATGAAGCATTAAAAAATCGCTTTGTTGTGATTGATGTTCCATATATACAAGGACAGGAGTTAAAGCAAGTTTTAGCACAACAATCAAGTTTAGAAAACGAGCAATTAATTAATACGTTTACGAGACTATCAGCAGATTTGCTTACCCTTGTACAAAATGGGCAAGTTTCTGAAGAGGCTGCATCTATTCGGGCACTTATTGATACGTGTGATTTAGCAATTTATTTGCCACCCCTACGTGCAATTGAAAGAGGAATTGTCGATAAATTAGAGGATGAACGTGAAAAAGCGGCTATTCGAAATTTAGCAGAAACACTATTTGAGTGAGGTTTTCGATCTTGAGGTTTATTAAATTTAATGACGAACAAATTGATTCATTTTTATTTATGGAACTATCCGATTTAGCGAAGGCCTTGACAAAACGAAATGATGTTGAAGTTGATTATAGTGTACAATCCTACCTTGATCCGATCGAGAAGAAAATTTATGTTAGTCATTTTTGGGATCATCGTGAAAAAAATGAGACAGTTAATGGATTAAAAAGTGATGTGTTTTTACGTTGCATCGGAAATTTTCATCACACAAATTATCATGAAATAGGATTATTTATTGAAAAGACAAAACATTTAAAGTTTCCAAGCTTTGCTAGGCAATTAGCAATGCTACTTGAGGATATTCGAATTGAGGAATTGTGTAAAAAAGAACGTGCTGGTACAAAGAAAGTATTTTCAGTAAGAAGAGATTTATATCGAAAATATTTTCAAAGTCAGTTAATAATTCATCAAGAACGAAGTATTTCAACAGATGCACTTTTTAATTATCTTTATTTACAGTTAACAGCGCAATCTCCAATCAATAATCATGCAGCTTTAATTGAAAATATTCAACGGATCCTTCCTTTTCTTGAATCAAAGCTATTCCAGGTTTATGAATGTCGTTCAACTAAACAGGTGCTGAATCTTGTAACAGAAATGATGGAAGTGATCGAAGAGGTTTTAGAAAAAGATATGTTAAATACGTATTTTTTCTTAGCGGATTTACCATATGATCTGTTAGAAAATCCAATTTTGTTTGATGATTTAAAAAGAAAAACAAAATTAAAAAATAAAGATAGTTTAAAAGAAGCTAAAAAAGGTGATGAAGATGTCCATGAAAATAAACTACCAACTTGGCATAGTGAAACAAGTAAGCCAACAAAAAGTTTCTTGCAGTTCGAACTGGAACAAGGGACTAATACAACAATAAATGGGGATGGTATTATACGTGAAGGTGATGACACTGATCAAGCACTTGGTATGATACAAGGAACATCTAAAAAAGCAAAGAAGAATGACTACTCAAAATTAGAAGCACTCGAGAATAGGAAAGATAAACGAGATGCATCTAATGAGTTTGCTTATGGTCTTGAAAATAAATACGCTTATCCAGTTTTTAAAGATTCAACAACACCGACACCAGAGGAAATGGACAAGTATAAAACAAATCGAAATGAAGTTCAATTATTTCAGAAAAAATTAAAAATGATGATCCAAAAAACACTGGAGCATAAAAAAACGCTACCAAGAAACGATTTACATCTAGGAAGATTGAACAAAAAACTTTTAAGATTAGTAACAGATGAGAATCCGAAGCTCTTTTATAAAAAACAAGAAAAGGCACCACAGATTGATGCAGTTTTTACGTTACTTGTCGATTGCTCCGCATCAATGTATGACAAAATGGAGCAAACAAAATATGGAATTATTCTTTTCCATGAAACATTAAAGTCAGTACAAGTACCACACCAAATTGTTGGTTTTTGGGAAGATACAAATGAAGCATCAAAAACGCGGCAACCAAACCATTTTCATACAGTCATTTCCTTTGAAAGTTCACTTAAACAGCAATCGGGTCCTGAAATTATGCAATTATCTCCCGAAGAAGATAATCGTGACGGATATGCCATTCGCCATATGACGAAACAATTAATAAGAAGAAATGAAAAGCAAAAATTTCTCCTCGTTTTTTCAGATGGAGAACCGGCTGCGATGGGTTATGAGAGAAATGGAATTATTGATACACATGAGGCTGTACTTGAGGCAAGAAAACTGGGAATTGAAGTGTTGAATGTCTTTTTAGCTAATGGAGACATTGATGAAGCAACAAAAAAAACAATTCAAAATATATATGGTAAGTACAGTATTTTTGTCAATAAAATCGATGAGTTATCAGAACAGCTTTTTCCTTTGTTAAAGCGCTTGTTATTAAAGACAATTTAGAGAGTAATGGAATATTTTTTTCCATTACTCTCTTTTTTGTAAGAAAAACTAACGAAAGACAATTAATAATGAGGAAAATACTCTAAAATAATAAATATTGTAATTTATAGAAGGTAGATTTTTTAAGAAAATAGGAGTTGAGGATTAAATGAAAAATCATAATAATAAGCGTTTTAAGAGAGAGTGATCGTTTGTCAGGAATATAAGGCGAAAAAAGTATATATTTTTTTGAAAATTTTAATTAATGTGGGTTGGAATATAGCACTATCAATGTTAAAATAGCTTTGGAAGCGTTTTATTATCAAGCTACTATACTTTCAATGGTTAATGATATTGTAGGATAATATTATCCTTCCCGAGAAGTATCAGAATAGTTCTGATCATTTAAGAATAGTTGGGGGTAATGTTAGATGTCAGAAGGCACACTGAAGAAGAAATTCCCTTGGGAAGACTTTCATGGTCCAAACCTCGGCTATGTCATGGAACAGTATGATCGATATAAAACCGATCCTAATTCTATTGACATAGAATTAAAGGAAATCTTTGATAACTGGGGTTCTCCTTCTATACAGACTAATGAAGTAACATTTGCAACAGAAGAAACAATTAGTGCTGATAAAATGAAAAAAGTTGCAGAAGCAGTGAATCTTGCGACTAATATTCGCAGATATGGACATTTAAATGCTGCTATTTATCCGTTAGAAGAGAATAAAACGAAAAATGAATTTCTTCTTTTAGAATCATATGATTTAACAAAGGAAGACTTAAAAGAAATTCCTGCACATCTTATTTGTGAGGATGCACCAGACCATGTTTCAAATGGGCTTGAGGCTTTTCAATATTTAAAAGAAGTTTATAAAAAATCAATCGCATTTGAGTTCAGTCATGTTCACAATTATGAAGAAAAAACATGGCTTGTAAAACAAGTTGAATCAGGGGTAATCTTTAAGGATTTATCAAATGAAAAGCGTAAATCTATTTTAAAGAGACTAACGGAAGTAGAGGGATTTGAGCAATACCTTCATCGTACCTTTGTAGGTCAAAAACGCTTCTCTATTGAAGGGTTGGACATGTTAGTCCCAATACTTGATGAATTAATTTCTAGTGCTGTTGAAGTCGGCACTAATACGATAAACATTGGTATGGCACACCGTGGACGCTTAAATGTGTTAGCACATGTCCTAGGAAAGCCATATGAAATTATATTTTCTGAATTCCAACATGCTCCTAATAAAGAGCTTGTACCTTCAGAAGGCTCGATCGGTATTAACTACGGATGGAGTGGAGATGTAAAATATCACTTAGGTGCTAATAAGCAAATTAAAGATGAACATACTGTTCGAGCAAAAGTTACATTAGCAAATAATCCAAGTCATTTAGAATTTATTGATCCAATTGTTGAAGGATATACGCGAGCTGCACAGGAAGAACGCACAGAAAAAGGTCATCCAAAGCAAGATGTCAATAAAGCGATGTCAATTTTGATTCATGGTGATGCTGCATTTCCAGGTGAAGGAATCGTAGCAGAAACTCTAAATTTAAATAAACTGAATGGCTATCAAACTGGAGGAACTGTTCATATTATTGCAAATAATATGATTGGTTTTACAACTGAAAGCCGTGATTCTCGTTCAACAAAGTATGCGAGTGACTTAGCAAAGGGATATGAAATTCCGATTGTACACGTTAATGCAGATGATCCTGAAGCATGTTTAGCTGCAGTACATATCGCGATGGAATACCGAAATAAATTTAAAAGTGATTTCTTAATTGATTTAATCGGATATAGAAGGTTTGGTCATAATGAAATGGATGAACCTGCTATGACTCAGCCAAAGTTATACGAAAAGGTAAGAAAACATCCAACTGTACGTAAGATTTACGGAAATAAATTGGTTAATGAAGGTGTTTTAAAATCAGAAGAACTTGTAAAAATGAATGAAGAAGTTCAAGCTACTTTGGAAAAGGCCTATCAAAAAGTTCCTGATAAAAAAGTCTCACAAGTTCATGAAATTCAATTACCTGAATTTGTAAATAGCGGTCTACCAAAATTGAAAACATCTATCGATAAAAAGCAATTGCTTAAGTTAAATGAAGAGCTTGTAAGTTGGCCAGAGGATTTTAAAGTATTTCCTAAATTAAAACGAATACTGGAAAAGCGGGCAAAAGCACTATCAGAAGAAGGGAAAGTTGAATGGGCCTTAGGTGAAGCTTTAGCATTCGCTTCCTTACTTGAAGATGGTACACCAATTCGGATTACTGGACAGGATTCACAACGGGGAACCTTTGCACAAAGACATATTGTTCTTCATGATGTAGAGACAGGTGATTCCTATTCACCATTGCATCGATTGCGTGATGCGAAGGCATCATTTGCGGTTCATAATAGTCCGTTATCAGAAGGTTCTGTTCTTGGCTTCGAGTACGGCTATAATGTGTTTGCCCCAGAAACTCTTGTTTTATGGGAAGCACAATATGGAGACTTTGCAAACGCTGCCCAAGTGTTCTTTGATCAATTTATTGCTGCCGGTCGTGCAAAATGGGGACAAAAATCTGGATTAGTCATGCTTTTACCACATGGTTTTGAAGGCCAAGGTCCAGAGCACTCAAGCGGTCGGTTAGAGCGTTTCTTACAATTGGCAGCTGAGGATAGCTGGCAAGTAGCGAATTTAACAAATGCAGCGCAATATTTTCATATTTTACGACGACAAGCTGATTTGTTAAAACGAGAAGAAGTAAGACCATTGGTGATAATGACGCCAAAGAGTCTATTGCGAAATCCACAGACTGTTTCACCTTTATCTGATTTAAGTGAAGGAGAGTTTAAGCCTGTCATTGAGCAACCAGGACTAGGACAATCTCCTGAGAAGGTAAAAAGACTTGTGCTTTGTAGCGGAAAAATAGCAATTGACTTAACGGATAAATTAAATTCTCTTGAGGGCAATCAGGATTGGGTTCATATCCTTCGGGTCGAGGAGCTATATCCATTCCCTAAAAAGATTATTTCGTCAATTATCAGTAAATTAACTTCATTAGAAGAAATTGTCTGGGTTCAGGAAGAACCGCAAAATATGGGTGCTTGGTTATTTATCGATCCAAAACTTAGAGAAATAGCACCACAAGGAGTACCTGTTAAATATATAGGTCGAAGAAGAAGACAGAGTCCAGCTGAGGGAGATCCAAATATTCATAGAAAAGACCAAAATCGTATCGTTACTGAAGCGTTAACTTGGGAAAAGAAATAAGGGATTTTTTTCCTTTTTCTTGAAAAAAAGGCGAAAACAAGGCAAATCTTTGAAGGCATGTATAAAGACATGTGGGGATAATCTCCCCACTAACAAAATTAAGGAAAAAGTGGGACTTACTAAGTTTAAAACCAAACATTTACATCATATGTAATGTTAGTTTTGTTTTAAAAGTAAGTACTTTAAGGGGGAAAACAACATGGCTGAAATTAAAGTACCTGAGCTTGCTGAATCTATTACTGAAGGAACGATCGCACAATGGCTAAAGCAGCCTGGTGATGTAGTTGAAAAAGGTGAATATCTTTTAGAGGTTGAAACAGATAAGGTAAACGTTGAGTTAACTGCTGAGTATTCAGGTGTTCTTAAAGAATTACATAAAGATTCTGGTGATACAGTTCAAGTTGGTGAAACAATTGGGGTAATTGATGAAAATGGAGGAGCTGTATCTGCTACACTAGAGAAGGGAAAAGATGAAGGTGCGGAAGTAAAAGTCCATGAAGCACCTACTGCATCATCCGAAATAGTAGAAAATGATGAAGACATAAAACAACGTCCAATTGCTTCACCTGCTGCTAGAAGACTTGCACGTGAACGTGGCATTGATTTACAACAAGTAAAAACAGTTGATCCATTAGGCAGAGTGCGAAAACAAGATGTTGAAGCACATACAGAAACACCTGTACGAGTAGAACAATCTAAGCCTGTTGCAAAAGCATCAGAACCTGCAGTTCAGCAAGACAATCCAAGTAAACCAGTTGAACGGATCAAAATGTCGAGACGGAGACAGACAATTGCAAACAGATTAGTTGAAGTGCAACAAACAGCAGCGATGCTAACAACATTTAACGAAGTTGATATGACGGCTGTTATGGAAGTACGTAAACGTCGCAAAGATAAATTTTTCGAAACCCATGAAGTCCGATTAGGTTTTATGTCGTTCTTTACAAAAGCTGTTGTCGCAGCTTTAAAACAATTCCCATTGCTGAATGCTGAAATACAAGGCAATGAGATTATCATGAAAAAATACTATGATATTGGAATTGCAGTTTCTGCACCAGAAGGTCTAGTTGTTCCAGTCGTTCGTGATGCAGATCGCTTGAACTTTGCGGGGATTGAAAGTGAAATTTTAAATCTTGCTAATAAAGCACGAGATAATAAATTAGGATTATCGGATTTACAAGGTGGTACATTTACAATTACAAATGGTGGGGTTTTTGGGTCGTTAATGTCAACGCCAATCTTAAATGGACCACAAGTAGGAATTCTAGGTATGCATAAAATTCAATTGCGTCCAGTTGCAATTGATGCTGAAAAAATCGAAAATCGTCCAATGATGTATATTGCATTATCATATGATCACCGGATTGTTGATGGTAAAGAAGCAGTTAGCTTCTTAGCAACAGTTAAAGAGCTACTTGAGGACCCAGAATCTTTATTATTAGAAGGATAATATGAAGGGGAATGATGAAAATAACATCATTCCCCTTTTTAATTCAAAAAAGCAATTGTCGACTAGGAATAACCAAAAGATAGACAAATTGGTTATCGTTGTAAATATAAAAATGTTTCGTTATCGTAGCTTTGTAAGCTTACTAAATAATTTTACAAGACAAAGGAATTTTTTTAAAATTTGCAATTTAAATTATTGTAGTAAAATGATAAAATGGTTATCAATATGTTGTTAAAATAGTATTGGTTATCAAATTGGTTGAATAAAATCATTTCTAATCAATCTAGCTAACACGAGAAAATTTAGAGGTGATTTTGTGAGTAATAATGTTGAACAATGGTCATCAAAACTTGCATTTATTCTTGCTGCTGCTGGGTCAGCTATTGGCCTTGGGGCAATATGGAAATTCCCATATGTTGCTGGTACAAGTGGCGGGGGAATATTTTTTCTTATTTTTATTTTATTTACTGTATTGGTTGGGCTGCCCCTTTTATTGGGGGAATTTATCATTGGACGGAGTACGCAAAAGGATGCCATCCAATCATATAAACAAATAGCACCAAATTCACTATGGCACAATATCGGACGATTAGGAATTATTACATGTTTTATTTTACTTTCTTTTTATAGTGTTGTTGGTGGTTGGATATTAATTTATATTTTTAAAGGTATAACAGGGGAACTATCTGGACTAACAGAACAACAATATAGTGAGCTATTTAATCAAAGTATTTCGAACCCAAGTATGACAATTTTCGCGCAATTACTGTTTATGGCAATTACGATATTTATTGTTTCAAAAGGAGTCTCTAATGGGATTGAAAAAGCTAGCCAATTTATGATGCCAGCTCTTTTTATCTTATTTATTGTTCTTATTATTCGTTCTGTTACATTAGACGGTGCAATGGAAGGAATCATCTTCTTTTTAAAGCCTGATTTTTCAAATATTACGTCTGAGACGATTTTATATGCAATGGGTCAATCCTTTTTTGCCCTTAGTGTAGGTGTTTCGGTTATGGTTACGTATAGTTCCTATTTATCGAAAAAGGAAAATTTACCACAGTCAGCGATTTCCATTGTTGTTCTAAATTTATTAGTTGCTTTATTAGCAGGCTTGGCGATTTTTCCAGCAGTTTTTTCATTTGATTTAGCCCCAGATGCAGGACCAGTGTTATTATTTAATGTGCTCCCGACAGTTTTTAATCAAATGCCTTTTGGAATGTTTTTCTTAATCGCTTTTTTATTGCTATTTTTATTTGCGACATTAACATCTGCATTCTCTATGCTTGAAATCATTGTCGCTCCACTTGCTAAAGGAAATGAAGCAAAACGAAAAAAATTCTCATGGATTATTGGTTTATGTATCTTTATATTCGGCATCCCTTCAACATTGTCATATGGGGTTCTAAGCGATGTTTTGATATTCGATAAATCAATTTTCGATGCAGCAGATTTTCTTGTCAGTAATATTTTGATGCCTTTAGGTGCGTTATTTATTGCATTGTTTGTGCCAGCTAAGATTTCAAAGGAAATGCTTTTTCATGAGGTTACACAAGGTTCTAAGTTAAGTAAAAAGGTGTTTGCATGTTGGTATTTTCTTTTGAAATATATAGCACCGATTGTGATTATTGTTGTATTTTTAGATGTACTTGGTATTTTATAAAATAGAAAGTGAAATATAAAGAGAGGCACAAAGCATTGATTTGCTTGTGCCTTTATTTAATTTTTTGAAACCTTTGATTATTTCAAACGTAATTGATATGTACCAAAAAGGATTAAATTTTTAATATTAGAGAGTAGGTAGTTAAATGGAATATGTATGGTGGGGAATCACTGTCATTTTGTTTATCTTGAGTTTTGTTGGAATTGTATACCCATTGATTCCTTCAATTGTGATGATCTGGGGTGGATTTGCTGTTTACCAGTTTCTAATTAACCCAGATGGTTTATCGATTTGGTTTTGGATTAGTATGATTATCTTAAGTATCGTCTTGATTGCAGCAGATATTATTGCCAATAGTTATTTTGTCAAGAAATATGGTGGTTCAAAAACCTCTGAACGAATAGCTGTAGTTGCTACGATTATTGGTTCGTTTATTTTACCTCCTTTTGGTATTATCATCATTCCTTTCCTTGCTGTACTTATTACTGAGGTAATCATTCATAAGGATACGAAAAAAGCAGCAAAAATTGGTTTTGCTACAGTAATAGGGTTTTTAGGTGGAAGCATTGCTAAATTATTAATTCAATTACTAATGATTGTTTGGTTTATACTAGCAGTTATTTTCTAATTTTTTTAAAATAGTAATAAAAGCATGATCCAAAAAGGAACGTGGGCACACGTTCCTTTTTGGTTTTTTATTTATTAATACGTTGTTTTAGAAGTTTATCATGCTATTTGGACGGTTTAAACAGTCTCATTCATTTATCTTTTTATTAAAATGGCTGCCACTTTAATTGTTGTGCTTCATGGAATCTTCGTTCTACCTCGCGCCAATTGACAATTTTCCACCAGTTTTCAATATACGCTTTTCGGTCAGTTTTATACTGTAAATAATAAGCGTGTTCCCAAACATCAAGAACTAAAAGAGGGACAATATCCCATTGGCTTAAATTTTGGTGCTTTTCTGATTGGAGAATTTCTAATCGTCTTGAGCGAGGTGACCAGACTAATATTGCCCAACCGACACCTTCTACATTTGCAGCTGCTTCTGAAAAATGTCTTTTAAATTTTTGATAACTACCGAATGAATTTGTTATTTCGCGCATTAGTAAGCCTGAGGGCTCACCACCTCCGTTTGGACTCATAATACTCCAAAAAATTGTATGGAGATAATGGCCAGCACCATGAAATGCAGCCTCGCGTGCCCAATGCTTTATAAGGGAAAAATTATTAGAATTACGGGCTGCTTGCATTTCCTTTTCAGCTTTATTTAAACCATCGACATAGCTTTTGTGATGTTTATCATGATGGAGTCGCATGATTTCTTCACTAATATAAGGCTCCAATGCATCATATTCATATGGTAATGGTGGGAGAGAATGTTCCCCAATTGGAACACTTCCTGATTGTGGCTGAATCCGTATGAACTTTTCCTCAAGCGGGAGATCAAAAGGTGAAAAATACGAATCAAATTGAAGGTATAATTCATTTGCACGTTCATAAATTTCCATTGAATCCATGTATTTTTCGTTCGAAAGCTCCTCTTGAAATTCAATAATTTGTTGCTTCCATTTTTCTAACGTATCTGTACCAATTTGCTCCCTTAGCGTTAAAACATATTGATGATATGCTTCGAGCATATCGTCACACCATTGCTTCATTACAATCTGATATTGTTCAGACATCAATAACCCTCCTCATTTTCCGTCGTATCCAATATATGCAGTTTTAAAAAAAGGTTGAAGTTATTTATCTACTATCTAGTAAAATAAGAAATCAGTGTAATAGTAGAAAATGGCTTGGAACGAGTTAAATATATAAAAAAATCATTGTTTTTGTAGATAATGAGCTAATGCTAATAAAGGGAAAATCTTATTGTAGCTATGATAATGAATATAAAACTGGCCAGGTAATCCAATACCTGTCGGATAGGACATTTCTTCTTTCGTCTTTTCATTGCTTAATAAATAGGAAATACCTCTTTCAACAGATTTCCTTTTTTGGCCACCAGCTTGGATTATTGCATCTAAAGCCCATGCAGTTTGTGAAGGTGTACTGTATGGAAGGGGAATAAATGTTTTCTTTTCACTACTTTTACAAGATTCTCCCCAGCCTCCATCACCGTGCTGAATCGATTCTAACCATTTTATCGCTTTTACAATTTGCGGAGAAGTTGAGGGATATCCAACTGCAATTAGACCAGTAATTGCAGCCCAAGTGCCGTATATATAACAGACACCCCATCGTCCGTACCAGGAGCCATTTGCCTGTTGGTTTGAAATAAGCCAATCAACGGCAGCTTTCACACTCGGGTGCTGTGTTGTTAAATTTGCGAAATTCCCGAAAAATTCTAATACTCTCCCGGTTAAATCAGGAGTTGAAGGATCTATAGCGGCGTCTGGTGCATTTTCTAGTGGAATATATGATAAAAGCAGTGAATTTGCATTCTTCTCAAATGCCCCAAACCCACCATCTCTATTTTGCATAGATAATAGATAAGTTGCTCCCTTAAACCAACTGATGCTAGCTTTATTTTCGATCAGTGCCCTTCTAGTAATTGCTCTTAAAGCGGCTGAAGTATCATCATTATCAGGATTTATTGTATTATTATGAGAAAACCCCCAGCCTCCAGGGGCTATGATTGGATTGTGAACCTTCCAGTCTCCAAGTTTTCTATGTTGTTTTAATAGTAAATATGAGGTTGATTTCTTAATCATTTTATGGTGAGTAGGGACGCCTGCTTCTTGTAATGCATAGCTTATTAGCGCTGTATCCCATATGGTAGAGGTAGAGTTTTCTAAGTGTATTCCATTACAATTTGTACTAATAAGCTGTTTTAATCCATTTATCGCTTTTTGAATGATCGGTGATTTCTTATTATATCCTAGAGCTATTAATGCATAAATCATAAAAAAAGTAGCACTTGCATAGCTATAAAGAGTTCCATCATCTTCAATCCGTTTTAACATATACTGCTCTGCTTGCTCATATCCCTTTCGATGAAAATAATGAGGCAAATTAGTGAGTCTTTTCATTTCTTCAATAAATAAATGATTTGATCTCGTAGTACAATCTAAATTCCAATTATTATGAGAACGATTTGAGATAAGATGACTTAAATCAGGTAGACTTGAGTTTTGTATTGAAAATTTTTTATTTGCTGCAACGATCATTGGGATTAAATGAATTCTCGCGTATCCGCTAAATTGATAAATATTGATAGGCCAGGTAGAAGGTATAAGCAGGAAAGACATAGGTATATAAAAAAGTGGTGGCCAATGATATAAGCCATTAACAGCAAGCATCCATTTTGTCATAAAATGTGCTTTGGATAGTCCACCGTTTTGGCGGATGAAAAGTTCAGCTTGTTTTAGCTTTGGATGTTCACGCGTATAATAATTTGAGCAAAGTAATGCTGTATATGCTTGTATTGTTGTTGAGAGATGACCAGTTTTTTCATCTGGATGTGATGCCCATACACCACTACTATTTTGTAAGTGGATAATCCGATTTGCTAATCGGAGGATTAAGCTTTCTTCATCATTGATTTGTAATGAGCGTAATAAAATGATTAAAAATGCATCTGTCATCAACCCACCTTCAAAGCAAAAATTCCACGTACCATCCTCATTTTGAAGCATTTCTAATTCCTTTATTCTTACTGAAACTTTCTTCTTTATGTTTTCCTTGAAATTCACCATTTACTGTTCACCTCAGCATATGGATATGCAAAAACTAGTTTGTTATGAGTGGATTTAAGTTTGACTGGAAATTTTTGATTTCGAGTGATTTCTTTTCCACCATGTGCCTCTCTTTTTGTTGCCTCATTAGAAAGTAATCTAACTGTTTATGCAACACTTTAATAAAGTGAGAAATTGTCATAGCATTTTTACTTGCGAATTTTTAAAAAAATTGTCATATACTATTTGTCATTTTCCTTTCATTCAGGTTAAACTAGAGGATAGAAAGGACTGAATAATATGATCCATAAAACTTGGCAAACGAAACAACCAGTGAAAAAAGTGACATGTATACATACTAATGCAAAAAAATATGTTGTGAAAAATGTATTAACAGTTGGAAATCAATATGATGTTCAAAATGAAACAGAAGAATTTTATTTTGTCATAGATAACACTGGTAAAGTTGGCGGCTTTTATAAGGAGTATTTTGAAGAACAAGCATAATCTTAGTTCATGAAGAATGACCAAAGTGTCATTCTTTTTACATATGGATGTTTGAAGTGATGGTTTTGCCTACTATTTTAAATAAACGTAGCATAATACCCTTTTATTCTCAAATATGAAAATAATAACCTGTTTACCTGTTTTTATCATTTACCTAAGGAGGAGATTAAATTGGACTCAAAGGCTAAATTAATCTTACACCCTGTTAGGATGAAAATTGTTCAAACATTGATTGGTGGAAAAGAATTAAATGTCGGACAAATGGCGGAGAGATTAACAAATGTACCTCAAGCAACGCTATATCGGCATTTAAATAAGTTATTAGATGCAG
This sequence comes from Metabacillus sp. 22489, assembly GCF_052044855.1. Taxonomy (NCBI): domain Bacteria; kingdom Bacillati; phylum Bacillota; class Bacilli; order Caryophanales; family Bacillaceae; genus Metabacillus; species Metabacillus sp. 22489. The sequence continues at coordinate 17,922 of NZ_JBQENT010000036.1, read as the reverse complement.
GAATCATTAAAGTTATCAAAGAAAATCAAATACGAGGGACGGTAGAAAAAATTTATGCATTGGCTGATCACCAAGTTGCATCTAAGGAAGAAATGGAAAATTTATCGAAGGATGAACAGCTTCATTTATTTTTAACATTTATGACCTATTTACTTGGACAATACGAACAATATCTTAATCAGGATGAGTTTGATTTGTATCGGGATGGAGTATTATTTCGTGAAGCGATCGTTTATTTGTCAGATGAAGAATATAATGAATTTCTTACCGGTCTAACGAAATTAATGAAAAGTATAATGGGAAATGAACCGTCTAAAGATCGTAGTGAACGACATATCGCAACAATTGTTATACCTGAAGCGAAACATTAAAAAAATTTTATCTATTGATTTGTGAAAGGAAAGAGACTATGAGTGAAAAGGTAAACATTAGAGATGCTAATATTGATGATTTAACGAGAATCGTTGAAATTTATAATACTTCAATTCCAGGTAGACTAGCAACAGCTGATTTGGAGGAAATAACGGTTGAAAGTCGGATAGCCTGGTTTCATGAACATAATGCAGAGCGTAGACCATTATGGGTTTTAGAAGAAAATAATAACATAGTGGGTTGGCTTAGCTTTCAATCATTTTATGGTAGACCAGCTTATAACGGAACAGCTGAAATAAGTATTTATCTTGATCCAAGTGTTCAAGGAAAAGGTTTTGGTAAGTTACTAATAAAAGAAGCTATTGCTAATTGTCCAAAGTTAAAAATTAAAACGATTCTTGCTTTTGTGTTTGGACATAATGAACCAAGCATTCGATTATTTGAAACATTCAGTTTTGAAAAATGGGCTCACCTTCCTAAAATCGCTGATATGGAAGGAACAGAAAGGGACTTAGTCATTTTAGGAAAAAGAGTCGATAATATATCCTAAAAAATGCATAGGAAACTTAAAATAAAACACATACTGAAGTAAGACGAAAATTTAAGTGAATGAGACGGTGAAGTAAATGCAATATCATTTATTTTCTCATAATGATTTAGATGGGGTAAGCTGTGGCATTCTTGCTAAGCTTGCTTTTGGAGATAAAATAAACGTCCATTATCTTTCTGTTAATCGAATAGATTACCATGTAGAGGAGTTTCTAAAAAGGACAAGCAATGAACAAAAAGAACACATTTTGTACATAACAGATATATCAGTAAATCAGGAGAATGAAAAAAGGCTAGAAGAATTCGTTAATAAAGGTGGTTCTGTTCAGTTAATCGATCACCATAAAACAGCTTTACATTTAAATCAATATAATTGGGGACATGTTAAAGTTGAAGAAGCGGAAGGGAAAAAGGCATCAGCTACTTCGTTATTTTATACATATTTAATCGAAAAAGAGATCATTAAGCCAGCAAAAGTGCTCGAGGATTATGTCGAACTTGTTAGACAGTATGATACATGGGATTGGGATAAAAATGCGAATTTTTCCGCTAAAAGATTAAATGATCTATTATATATGCAGTCAATTGATGAATTTGAAGAAAGTATGCTTGAGAGAATAAAGCAGTATGAACAATTCAGTTTTGATGATTTTGAAGTAAAGCTTTTAGATTTAGAAGAAAAGAAAACCGAAAGATACATCCGCAGGAAGCGGAAGGAGCTAATTCAAACATTCATAGAAAATCTATGCGTAGGTATTGTTCATGCTGAATCCTATCACTCAGAATTGGGAAATACGCTGGGAAAGGAATACCCACATTTAGATTGTATTGTGATTTTGAATATGGGTAGTAAGAAGGTTGGTTTTAGAACGATTCATGATCATATAGATGTTTCTGAATTTGCAGGAAAATTTGGCGGTGGGGGACATGCTAAGGCCGCAGGCTGCACTTTAACAACTGAAGCATTTAAACTTTTTGTAGAAAAGCCATTCCAGCTCAAGCCATTAAAAGAGGATGCGCGTCACAATCAACTCAATGTAAAAGAACGTTGTGCTCTTTATGAAAATCGGGATGATGACTTATTCTTATTATATAAAAAAGAAAATGGCTTGTGGGTAATTGAAAAAAATCACAAAATGGTATCTCATACCTCTCCATCATTTGAAGCAGCTGAACGTCATTTGAAAAGAACTTACCAGGTTGGGCTTGCGAAAGATGATAAACTAATTGACTATTTATTAAAGGACGCTAAACAAGGTTAAATACCTATGTAAAGTTAAGGAAGAGTCCTAATACGAAAGATAGCTTCTTTCGTATTAGGACCTTAAAAATACTATTGAACAACAATGTAAGCTATCATCGGCATTCCATGTCCTTCATGGGAATGCGTATCACAAATTAATTTATAAGTGCCAGCTTCTTTAAAATTTAATGAAACTAAAGTTTCTTCACCTTTTTTTACAGTTCCTTTAATATCCGTTCCTTCTATATAAAACGGATGCTCTTCCCCATTGACACCAAAAATTCTCAATGAAACCTCTTCATTTTTTGGAACGACGATTGTCCCTGGATCAAATCGATAAGCCTCGATTTTTTTGCCATCTTTAGTTGTTGTTGAAAATTCTCCGGTAACCATGTGGTATTCTAGTGAATTTGCCTTTTCTTGAGTGTTTTGAAAAGTAGGAATTGCCCCTTTTGAATAATAATAGGCACAGCAGGCAAGTATTACTGCAGTAACAAGGAAAAGCCATTTTCGTTTAATAACAATAAATTTCATATTATTCCCCCCAATGCATGTCTACAACAACTATATGAACAAATAGAGGTGAACTTGTCTAAAAAGTTAAAAAGAATAAAAACTATTGAAAGAGAATATAGTCTTCCCAATTATATTTTTTTGTGTTATAGTGAAATAGCGATGAGCTAAATTGAGTAAGTCGAAAGACAAGCCTTTTAATAGGTAATACACGATGTGGCGTGTAGTCTTCGCCTCAATTCGTTTAAAAAAGACGTCTAATAGACGTCTTTTTTTATGATATTTTTTGAACATTTCAATACAAAAATCTGAAAATAACGATCTTCTCTAAGTTTGTGGAGTTGTTGAAGTGAAAAAATTATAATGAGCACTGACGTAGATAAGGGAATATAAGGAATTATCAAGACATTATTGAAATAAGAGAGGCGAATCATCATGATGCAATCGATTTTATTTATTGGCGCAGGTCGGATGGCAGAATCTATTATAGCAGGTTTATATCGTAAAAATGGTGGGAATTTAGAAAATGTGTTTATCTCAAATCGAAACGATTCGAATCGATTAGAATATTTAGTTGAAAAATACGAGGTAAAGATGGTAGCAGATTGGAAGGAGATAATAAATGAAGTGGAAGTAATTGTTCTTGCTATTCCACCTGACCAACATCCAATCATTCTTGAGCAGATGAATTTATTGATAACAAATCAATTTATCGTTACAATTGCTGCTGGGATTGGTCCAACTTTTCTTGAAACATACCTCCCAGAAAAGACCCCTGTAGCCTGGATGATGCCAAATACTGCTGCAGAAGTAGGGCATTCAATGACATTATTTACATATGGAAATCATGTAAAAGTGCAACATGAACAAACAATGGAATTTCTACTTAATGCCATCGGTCATTCACACTATTGTAGTGAAAATGATATTCACCTCTTAACAGCAATAACTGGTAGTGCACCAGCTTTTTTATACCTTTTTGTAGAAGCGATAATTGACACTACCGAGCAATTAGGAGTGTCAAGAAAGGTAGCGTCTGAATTAGTAAGTGAAATGGTCTACGGTTCAATCGAAATGTTAAAAACAGGTCAAGAGCCTCAAGAACTAAGAAGTCAAGTTACTACTCCTGGAGGTGCAACTGCTGAAGGGATAAAAGTATTAAAAGAAGGTGGATTTGAGGAATTATTAAAAAAAGCTGTGTTAGCAACAAATAAGAAAGCTAAAGGAGAAAACGAATAAGTTCCTCCTTCTTTCAAGGTACATTAGTTAGTCAAGATTTTTTTGTTTTTTTCTAAAACCACTTATTCGTAAATATAGCTGATAGCCTTTTCTTATTCGTTCTAAAAACCAATTAGGGAGAGAGATATGTAATCTTCTGAAAACTGGTAAATAAAACGTATAATAGGCAAATTTAAAATGCTTCCATTTAGGACAGGAATACGGTTTTAAAAAATCGGATACGTCAACAATATAACCATGCCCATTATTCATTATGACATTTTTACCATGAATATCAGTAGGATTAAGGCCCCTCTGTATTGCGTAATTGATTGCTTTATCAATGTCACTTATAACAGAATTAGGAATGAACACACCTTTTTTAAACGCTTGGTACAATGTTATCCCATCTAATTTCTTTAGCACGAGGTAGCGTTCTCCATATTCCTCAAGTTCTGAGTATGCTTTATGTTCCCCAAGCTTTTTATATACAGTAATTTCATCAACAATTCCATTTCGATTTTCTGCATAGATTTTTACTACCTTTCCTTTAAGGGAAGGGTGTGAAAAAACTGCGGCAAAATTTCCTTTCCCGTGTAATGTCCAGCCTTGTGGAATCGAGCTAACATAAACAGGGTCAAATGGATCCTTACTATATATTTTAACAATATCAACTAAATCTTGTTTTATTGAAGACATTTCAACACCTCTAAGTAGGCGATCTTATGTGAAATGTCTCGCATAATTGTTGATTGCCTATATTTAAAAAATAAGTACAAGAAAGAAAGCTGAAGAGTATTCATGATTTTGAAAGTTTTAGGAAGTGAAGTCTATTTGAATTTTAAAAGACAAATAAAAAAGGCCAAAAAACAGCCTTTTTCATTTTCTAAACAATGTGTTTCTTATGATTCTTTTTTCATATGGATTGCTGAAAAATTTTCTAAGACAGGTAAAGTACGTTCATCTTCAACCATGGCGTGTCCACAAAGAGGACAATCAGGATTATCGTTTGATTTAAAATTATCCCTCATCCAGCCATTACATTCTTCTGAACCACAAGACCAAACTTTTAAGCTTACCTCAGGTGGTTTTTCAACTTGCTGCTGAAATCTCATTTAAACACATCCTTTAGAAAGGAGATTAAGTTCTAAATACATTATACACTTATTTTCTGAAAATATGTATAAAAATCACCAAGGCGTTTCCAACTTTAACTAATTGGTAGAAAGGACTTATTCTTCAACAAGCTCGGAAACCGCCACTTGTGTTCTCTCTTCAAGCGGACCTCTTAAATGACAAGTAACTAATCCTTCATTTTCATGTAATTCATCAATCCAAATTGATGCTCCATTGTATAACACTTTAATATCTGCTGAAGAAGATAAAATTTGCTTAACTCGTTTAATGTCCATCTTTTAACCTCCTAAGTTATTCTCTACATATTTTTCTCAGAACATTGTAAATTTATCCATGAACAAATGTTTATGTTTTTGTTACTTTTCTCCAAAACCACTCAATCGGTCCTTTTCTAAATTTTAAGAGCCAAATATAACTAACTATCGTTTGCAATGCAAATATAAGAACGCATAATAGAGTACCTTCTATCAAATTGAGCTTTCCATATAAATCGAAAATTCTAATTACTCCGATAGAAATTAATGATTGGAAAAGATAGTTTGTTAATGACATACGTCCAACATATTGAAAGGGGAGAAGTCCTTTTTTCCATTTCTCCTTCGTTACCCATATGGATATGATACACATATATAAAATGCTTAACGAAACACCGCTTAAGCTCTTGACAAATTGGCTTGTCGAATGTTGAATTGGTGAAGTAAATATGTCATATGTCAATAAAATAAAGTTTGTAATCACTAATAACAAACTAATAAAAGAACACCAAACGATAAGTTTCTTTATTAATCGTATATTTTGTAATGAGATGGAATAAAGGTTTTTCTTGCCAGCATATAGGCCTAATAAGAAAAAGCCTAATATAGGAAAAATAGATAATGGTAATTGAAAAAGGATTGGAATTACTTCTATTTGTAAATGAGAGAAGAACCAATGAAAATATGAATCACTTTGATAATGTGTGACATAAGCTTTAATATTTTCATTAATGAATCCTTCGTCGTAAACAAATTTTATTGAGCTAAATATACTACTTAACAGAATAAGATGATAAGTAAAAAGAAATATTATTGACCAAATAAGAATTTGTTTTGGTTTAAGGCGGTAAAAAGGAATTAGCATAATGCCAGTTAGTGCGTAAGCATGAAGAATATCACCATACCAAAGAAAAAGTAAATGACAAAGACCAATTAATAAAAGGACGATCATTCGTTTTATAAAGAAAAATACAGGATATTTGGAAAGGAACAAGTAAAAGCTTAATCCGAAAAGAAATGAAAAGATTGGATAAAACTTCATTTCAATAAATAATTTTTGGAAAATTGCTAGAGCTTTTTCAAATTCTGAATAGCTTTGCGAAAGACCAAAAAATGAGTACATAAACTGTGGAGAGTGGAAGCTAGGCATATTTACAAGGAAAATACCTAAAAGTGCAACCCCACGAATAATATCTAATTGCAATATTCGATTTTGATTATTTGTCAACGTTCAATCATCCTTTACTAAACTTATCCTTTTTAAAAGTAAGCGATAAAACGGCTATTTACAAGATATTTTAAAGAAAACGTATGAGTCTCTTGCAAGTAAAAGGTGAATAAGTAGTTAGAGGAAGAATATGAATGGTACTGTTTGTATTCTTTAGTTAAAGAAACAACGTAAATTGAACTAATATGAAAAAAGGTGTTGAGAAAATTTAATGCATTCATTTCTGAAACTTAGCCAAACTAGAAAAGTGGAAAATTAACTTATTGGCTAAGGAGGAAAGATATGTTTAAAAAGTTTTTAATGGCAACATTGATTTTGCTTTTTATCGTTCCATCTGTGACAAATGGACAAACTAAAAGCTATAAAGAAGCACCGTTTGAATTTTATAAGGTTTCTCCAGGTGATACATTTTGGTACATAGCTAAGCGATACGGTTTAGACTATAGACAGTTAATGCAATTAAATCCAAATGTCGAGCCTAGGAATATGCATGTAGGTGAAGTGATTCGTCTTAAGGCATCTGCACAAAGTCCTAGTGGTTTCCAAGAACAAGTTGTCCAATTGGTTAACCAGGAAAGAGCTAAAGCAGGATTAAGAGCATTATCACATCGAGCTGATGTGAAAAATGTAGCACAGAAAAAGGCAGAAGATATGATTAATTCAAATTACTTTTCACATACTAGCCCAAACTATGGTTCACCTTTCGATATGTTAAAAACATTTGGAGTTAGTTACTCATCTGCAGGTGAAAATATTGCAAAAGGTCAAAAAACACCGCAAGAGGTAATGAATGCATGGATGAATTCATCTGGCCATCGCGCAAATATATTAAAGCCAGAATATGACACAATTGGTGTTGGATTTTATCATGGTGCATGGGTACAAATGTTTATTAAGGCAAGATAAGAAAAAACAGTAGAGGCAGTGGGGAACCATTGTCGCTACTGTTTTTGTTCGTTTTACATTATTTATCAAAAACATCTCTTCCTGTTGCACCTATATAGGAGTCTGTATTACCTCTTGAATTTTCATCCTTTTTTATTTTCTTTTTGTGCGCATTTTTTTGGTCAGAGCCAAGATACACGGATTTATGACGGGCTTCAGCCTGGATAAACTCATCAAAATCTTCATTAATCATTTCTTTCACTCCTTATAAATTTAGTTCCACTTGTTTATCATTACCAGCTTATCTCGTTTCATGAATGAAAAAGGCACCTAAAAAGGTGCCTTTTTTAGCCATTAGTGTATGAAGTTTTTATTATCGTGTTCCGCCACTCATTTGTTGTTGAGCGAAAGATACTAAACGTTTTGTAATTTCTCCACCAACAGATCCATTTGCACGAGATGTTGTTTCTGCACCAAGGTTAACGCCAAATTCTGATGCAATTTCTAATTTCATTTGATCAAGAGCTTGTGCTGCACCAGGTACCAATAGTTGGTTTGAATTATTACCGTTACTTGCCATGTTAAACCATCTCCTTATGAATATTGTTGTTGTTTGGTGGGTTAGGCTGGAATTGCACCATGCTTTATCCTCTAGGCTAACCCGTTGCTGATTTGAAATATATTTTGTTTCAAATCAATAAAATTATTCACTTATTTTATTTTTCCATATATTTACTAGGTGAACATTAAAGTTTCGTTAAAAAGTTTTTTGAGTGAAAGTATCATTAATTTCTCACAGCTTTGTTGATTTTATTCACATATTAACAAGCAGATATTACCAGCTTATTAGAATTTAATAGGCTAACATTCATTTTTATGAGAGATAATATAATCGCTATTATTTTAGAGGGGTGTTTATATGACAAATTTTGCTTATATTGATGGGAAAAAAATTGCTTATGATGATATTGGCTCCGGAATACCAATCGTTTTTATACATCCTCCAGGAATGGGAAGGTACGTTTTTCATTATCAATATAGACTTCAGAAGAAATTTAGAGTGATCTTTCCAGATCTATCAGGTCATGGTGACAGTGATAGGCTACATGAACATGAAAATTTAATTGTGGAGTATGGTAATGAAATAATATCTTTGTTAGATACATTACACATTTCTACTGCAGTTATTTGTGGTTATTCAGCTGGTGGGACAATTGCACAGTATCTTGCAACCCATTTTCAGGATAGAGTGAAGGGCTTGATTTTATTTGGGGGTTACCCTGTAGTTTATAATACTTTGCTTGCGATAGAGCATAAATTAGGATTTTATATGGCAGAAAATCATCCAAACTTGTATGCGACAATTTTAGCAAAAAGTCATACGAAAAATAAAACCGTTAGAAAGCTATTAAATAAACATATGAAAAAGTCACAAAAGGAAATTTGGGCTCGCTATTATGAAGAGGTTTTACATACAAATTTTTATGATGAGGTAGATAAATTAACCATGCCAATTTTACTTATTTATGGAACGAGATCGGATGTATTTAATCGCTATAATCGAATTTTTCGCAAAAAGAACAAGCGAATAAGGATTGTATTTTTTAAGCGAACAAATCACCAAACATTGACAAAAAGATGGACATTAGCAAATGAAGAAATCACTCGTTTTTGTAATGGGATAATGATAAAGAAATAATTAAAAATAATGTCGATTTTTAAGAAAAATTTTGTTTTTTGCAGGAATTTAGATGATAAATCTATAATTAATTAAGAAGATATTTTGTATATATCTAAGACAAACATTGCGGTGCTTTAAGGAGAGAGAAAAATGAAAATTACAACTACAAAATTCGGAGAACATGAAGGGAATACGGTTTATTCTTATAAACTTGAAAATAATCAAGGTATGAGCATTTCATGTATTACATTAGGGTGTATTATCACGGAAATACAAACTCCTAATCAAAATGGAGAAATTGAAAACGTTGTCCTAGGATATGATGATGTAGCCTCTTACCTAGAAAGAACGAATTATTTCGGTGCTGTTGTTGGTAGAGTGGCTGGAAGAATTGATAAAGGGGAATTTGAACTTAATGGGCAACAATATTCATTGCCACAAAATGAAAATACGAATCATTTACATGGTGGGCCAAATGGTTTTGATAGACAAGTATGGGATGCTGAATTGATTGAGACAGAAAGTGAAGTAGGTGTTGAATTTTCGTATCTCAGTAAAGATGGAGAAGCTGGTTATCCAGGTAACTTAACTGTTAAAGTCTCATATTTGTTGAATAACGAAAATGAATTACATATAAAATATTATGCAACAACTGATAAAGATACATTGGTAAATTTAACAAATCATACGTATTTTAATTTATCTGGAAATGTAAAAAAAGATATATTGTCACATCAATTAAAAATTAAAAGTCAAAAAATACTTGAGCTTAATAATGATTTTATTCCGACAGGTGAATTTTTAAACGTTGACAGCACACCATTTGATTTTAAAGATGGTAAAGAAATAAAAGAAGCAGTATTGTCAGAACATCCTCAAATTAAATTAGTTGGACAAGGGATAGACCATCCATTTTTATTAGATGAAAATCATAATGAAGAAATAATGTTAGCTGACAAAGAAAGTGGAAGAAAGCTAATTATTGAGACGGATGAACAAAGTGTTGTTGTGTATACATCAAATATGTTGGATGATAGCTTTAAGGTAAGAGATGTTCAATCAAAAAAATACTTAGCTATTTGTTTAGAAACACAAGGGCTGCCAGATTCAATTCACCACCCGAAATTTTCACCATGTATTTTAAAGGCTGGAGAAGAGTATAAAACAACTACGAAATATAAGTTTACTACAATTTAATAAAACCTTATTTAAAAGAATGAAATCAGCTGGTTTCATTCTTTTTCATTTTTCTTTAAATAACAAGTAAATTAAGTAAATGAAGGCTCCTCCACATAATTTTATCTCTCAAGTAAAGACTAATTTAAGAAAAAACGTATCAGTTCATTTTTTTACATAATTGTTGTTTTACATCTCTATGAAAGGAGCAAGAGCTATGATTTTTTATGCCTGTGTGAAATATGCAGAGGAGCATCCAGAAACATATCAAGGTATTGAAGTGACCACTCTTGGAAATTCGGATGATGTTGTGACAAAATTTAATTCCTACGATCCACTACAGGATTTTCATAATTTTGTAAGCTGGTCTGAAAGTGTTGGCGAGGACAATGTGGGATTTTGTGATAGTTTAAAGCATTTTGCTAAGGTTTATCATGAGGTTTCTTATGATGCTGCAGAAGAAATGTTAAAAATGATTTATGGTGACCATCAAGATTGTGAAGAAGTAGAAAGCAGATTTTGATCTGACTAATTCAAATGCTAAAAAGGGCTAATCTTTATACATATAATTCCTGTAGCAGATTAACCCTTTTAGCGATTATCATTCATTTTCATCCAACAGTTTCCTTTTTCTTTTTCTCACTTTCGGTCTCATGATTATGCTTGAAATTTGCTTTGTTAAATAATTTAAAGATATAACCGGATACTTGCTTATAATTTTCTTCAATTTTTTCAACAACATAATTAATTCTTTCAAATAGTGTTGCTCTTAAACTATCCATATCGCGAGCCATTTTTTGATGAATGGCATCTTGACTTTCAACACGTTCTAATATCGTTTGATGGAAAGATTCTTGGAGCTCTAAATTATTTTTTATCGACTCATTTACATTCAATTGCTCAGCCAATTGGTCATGAAACTGACTATGGAGAGTTTCGAAATGCTCTACTTTTTTTGTTAACTGATGTAGTGACGTATCCTGTATTGTTAATTGGTCGATGATCGCTTGGTTTAACAATTCATCTTTCTTATGCTTTTCTAATAGGCCTTGATTAGCGGTGTTAAGTGTTTCGAAGCGTGAAATTAATGCATTATGTGCTTCCTCTTGTTTAATTATATAATTTTTCAACGGCTCAATTCGTTCCTCGTGTAATTGTAAATGTTTAAATACATGGTTGAATTGGTTTTTTTGTTCTGTACTCGTTTTAGAGATAAGCCTGCTTACCTCTTTTGTAGCATTAGTTAATGACGAATTTAATTCTGCTTGAAGATACATGAATTCTTGTAAATAATTGCGACGGAAGGTTTGTTGATTTGAATTTGCTTGTATATTTTTGGTGTTTATATATAAAGTCGGATTATCGTTCTTTTTACTATATACCAAAAGATTCTCCTCCTTCTTTGAAGAAAATGATGTTAATATCCTATGAGAGATAACCTAATTTTGATAACAACTTTCATGAAAAATGAAAATATGGCTAGAAATAAGGACATACTAGGTTTGTTTAGCGCCTTAAGAAAGCTAAAAGTACTTTAGGTTCTTTTTGGAAAAGTGAGGAAGTAGGAAAGGGTGAAAGAAGATGAGTATGGAATGGTTTGATAGGATAAGTGCAGAATTACAAGATCATCTTGAATCAATTTGTGAAAAATATGATCAAGTTGGTCATATGTCCATCGATAGGGGAGCTAAGCATCCAAGAATTGAGTTTTTTGTTGAAACAGAGGATGATGAGCGAGATTACTTCTGTACGCTTTGCTTTGACCCTTACAATGTTGAATTTTACATTGAATCGTTTGATTTTGAATATGATCAAATGTCTCGTACGATCCTATCTGATATTGAAGAAATCATTGATGCAGTTCACGAAAGTTTTCATATGTATATGAATGACGATGATGAAGAGGATTATGATGAATCTCAGGATATCGAAGAAGATAATGTTCTTGAGGAAATCGATGTAGAGTGGGAAACACCAGAGGTTACTGCTTTTATGCACGAGGATGAAGTGGAAGTAACATATCAATTCGGTATTATTCAAGAGACTGGTGACGGTGTGCTTAAAAGAATAAATCGGATAAAAACAGACGATGATCAGCTCATTAAAGATGAAACAAATTTTATTTTTAGTAAAGAAGAAGCAAGTACAATTATCGCGATGATCGCAAGTCATATGGACTCTTTATCAGAGTTTGATTTTCAATAAGCGTAAAATTTTTAAAGCAAAAAGTAGCAGATTGAAGTTAACATTTCCTGTTAACTTCTTTTCGTATTTAAATGATAAATTAATCTCCTTTGCCCACAACATTTAGTATACATAAAAATGTAGGGTTTTTTAACTTTTTCACGAAATAGTGAGAAGTGATATATTTTCTTAAAACTTTATATTTGTTATGATGATAATTCACAATTGGAAAAAGTTACGAGGGGCGGGGTTTCATGTCAGAAAATAAACAGGAATTACATATTGAACAAATAAGAATCAATAAAGTCATCGAAAAAATGAAAAGCGAGCTAGCTTTATTGGAACAGCAGACATCAACAGTGAAGTCAGATATCCTTTCGATTAGAAGAAATTTCTGGGAAGATGTTACTGTAAATATGGACGATGCTGTTGAAGCGGGAGAAACTGCAACTAGCATCAAGCAGCAAGCTGAATTTTTATCTGAACGTGAACATCGTCATAAACATTTACATAAGGATGTTAAAAACTTAAGACGTTTAGTTGAGGCGCCGTACTTTGCCCGGATCGATTTTAAGGAAGATGGAGAACAGGATATAGAACGAATATATTTAGGAATAGCCTCATTTTTGGATAACGAATCAGATGAGTTTTTAGTTTACGATTGGCGTGCCCCCATTTCGAGTTTGTATTATGATTATTCTCTTGGTCCTGCTAAATTTACGGCACCAGGTGGTACTGTTACAGGTGAATTACAATTAAAAAGGCAGTTTATTATAAAAGATGGTATTATCGAAGGGATGTTTGATACTGGTCTAACAATAGGTGATGAGCTCCTTCAAGAAGTATTAGGTAAGCAATCAAATGCACAAATGAAGAGCATTGTTGCTACTATCCAAAAGGAGCAAAATAAAATCATTCGTAATGAAAAGGGGAAGCTATTAATCGTTCAAGGTGCTGCAGGGAGTGGGAAAACATCAGCAGCTTTACAACGAGTTGCCTTTTTACTATATAAATACCGTGAGACACTAAATGCTGAAGAAATATTATTGTTTTCTCCTAACCCGATGTTCAATAGCTATATTCGCAATGTTTTGCCTGAGCTAGGGGAAGAAAATATGCAGCAAACAACATTCCAACAGTATTTAGAATTTTCCTTAGGTGATTCCTTTCATGTAGAAGATCCTTTTTCTCAAATGGAATATATGCTAACTGCTCAACATGACCAGGATTACGAGGTAAGAAAAAAATCAGCAAAATATAAGTCATCGATCCAATTTTTACATGTTGTTGAACAATATTTAACACATTTAAGTAATGAAAATTTAGTGTTTCAAGATATTGTGTTTAGAAATGAAGTTGTAATTTCTACATTAGAAATATCTGATTATTTTTATTCATTAGATAAACAACTATCGATTACTAATCGAGTCAAACTTACTGCTACATGGTTACTATCTGAACTAAAAAGACTTGAAAAAAGTGAGAGAAAAAAAGAGTGGGTTGAAGATGAAATTCAATATTTAGATAAAGAGGAATATCAGTTTTATTTTCAAAAGTTAAGTAAGCAAAAACGTTTCTCGCAAGATACGTTTGATGATTTTGAAAGAGAGCAAGAACAATTAAGCATTTATGTAGTTAAACGAGCCTTGAGTCCTGTAATAAAAAAAATAAAACGGCTTGACTTTCTTAATATGAAGGCAATTTATCAGCAATTATTTACTCTTAACCCAACTGACTTGCACTTAACGATTTCACATATAACAAATCTTGACTGGCAAGAAATTAGCCAATATACAAGAAAGCATTTAAATAACAATCACCTTCCTTATGAAGATGCAACACCTTATTTGTATTTAAAGGAAAAGATTGAAGGGTTTAAAGTCAACACAAGTGTTAAATATGTTTTTATTGATGAGGCTCAGGATTACTCATCGTTTCAATTTGCTTTTTTAAAGCATTTATTTCCAAATTCCCGTTTTACAGTACTCGGCGATATAAATCAAGCAATTTATGCACATCATTCACATACTGGGATAGAAGTGTTAAAGGATTTATTTAATGGTGAAAGCATTGAAACGATTAAATTAACTAGAAGTTATCGCTCTACAAAGCAAATCATTGAATTTACATCAGCTATATTAGAAAAAAACGAAGAAATTGAGCCCTTTAATCGTAATGGACAGAAGCCAATTATTTTAGAAAAAAATGATGAAAACGAAATAATTGCTCAAATTGTTGATAAAATAAAAAATAACAGCACATATAAAACAACGGCAATCATATGTAAAACTCAAAAGGAAGCAAATCGTGTTTTTGACATACTTAAAGATAGTATCGAGGTTGAACTTATTGATAAAAGAAGCAATCAATTTGATTCTGGTGTAGTCATTATTCCAGCCTATTTAGCTAAGGGAATTGAGTTTGATTGTGTAATATTGTTTAATGCTTCGTATGAACAATACGGGAGTGAAGAGACAAGAAACCTCTTCTATACAGCATGTACTAGGGCGATGCATGAATTATTGATCTTTTATACAATGGAAGCTACTCCATTCCTTGCAAATATACCAGAGGAGCTTTATATAAATAAAACTAAAATAGAGGGATAACGGTGAAAAAATGATCGCACAATTACCTTATATAAAAGTTATACGCTCTATTGAAGAGAATCAACAGCATTATAAAGAAGAAGAGTATATGATTGCATTTTCGCTAGAAGCTGTTTGGACCGATGGGGAAGTTTTTCACCAACATGAGGTATTAGATATGTCTTTTCGTCCTTTTTCAAATCAAATGGGGCTTATTTATTTACATACGATAAAAGGCTTGTACTGCTATACTATTAAAGAAAATCCTAAAATGTTTATTGAAACCTTTAAGCAACTCAAATCAGCTCTTTAAATTATGAAGTAAAAAGAGGGTGTCTCAAAAACCAAAGGTACCAGACTCCTAACAACACTAATAGACCTAATCTTGAGGCTAGTTTACAATTTATCAGTGTTTATTGGAGGGGGCAGACCATTTCAGTCACCCTCTTTTTTTATTATTTAATTTTTGATGATTTACGAAGATGTTGTTTCTTCTGTTCAATAAATTTCTTGAAAGCCTCTTTGCTAACTCCATTTGCTATTGCTAAGTTAGCCAATGTTAAAATTTCACTATTCTCAGCTTGATGGACCGAATGTTTATTTATTTTGTTCATTTACACCCCTCCATATCTTCTGTACAAGAATAATTCATGGCTTGTTATTTAATAGCTAAACAAAGAGCCAATACCCGTTTTTATCAGATCGTAAACTGAAATTAATTCAATTTTATATGTCATCACAAGTGAAGCCTTGTTTCTTTAACATTGAGGCTACATGAGGATATCGGTCATTATAATGCTTTCCCTTATAAAAGCTAGCTACCCTTGCTGTCCATGTAGGAGGGTTTTCATGATCAGTTAATTTTCTTTGATGTTCTTGGTATGTTTTATTATATGTATGAATGATTTGCTCTTGATCTTTGTTATAGACTTCTTGATGGATAAATGCTTCTTTTGGTAATCGTGGATTATGCCCCGGATCATTATAACCATAGCCTATACATAAGCCACAAATTGGAATTACATATTCAGGTAAATTCAAGTACTCAACAACCTCTATAGGATTTTTACGAATACCACCTATCGGAACAATTTGTAAACCTAATGATTCAGATGCTGCAATTGCATTACTTAAGGAGATACCGACATCGGTTGCTCCAACTAATAACATATCAACATCATGAATTGCCTCCATTGGTATTTGTTCAATCTTACTAGCGAGCTTTGTACGATAAAAATCTGCACAGAAAATAAGGAATACCGGAGCTTCAATAATATGTTTCTGATTACCGCATAATGAGGCTAATGTTTGTTTTCTTGCTTTATCTTTGATTACAATAACGGAAACTTGCTGACCATGGATCCAAGTAGGGGCAGCTTGAGCAGAAGTAAGGATAGCTTCTAGCTGTTCAGTAGGGATTTCTCGGTCTTCAAAATGTCGAAAAGATCGATGGCTTGTTAAGGTTTTAATAACTTCATTCATGATGAATCCTCCTATATTATAATATATATGGTAACTATACTTGATCTTTAACAATGTTGACAAAGAATTGTGCTTAAATAGAAAAGAAGAGTTGATTAGGAGTTGGAGAGATGTCGCTTAAGAATGTATTTAATAAAATATATCGTGTAAAAAAGGGAAATGTATATTGGAAACACGAGCATTTTCTCGTTGTTGCACATCGTGGAGCTGCAGGGTATGCTCCAGAAAATACGATGGCTGCTTTTAGGAAGGCAGTAGAATTAAAGGCTGATTTTATTGAGCTTGATATCCAAATGTCAAAGGATGGAGAGCTTGTTGTCATTCATGACCCTACGGTTGATCGAACAACCAATGGAGTCGGAGAAATTCGCAATCTTACTTATAATGAAATAAAACAATTAGATGCAGGAAAGTGGTTTCATAAAAATTTTTCAGGAGAAAAGGTCCCTACATTACAAGAAGTTTTAACAGAGTTTTCTGGAAAAATCAGTTTTTTGATTGAAATAAAAAACCCAAACTTATATCCTGAAATTGTTGAAAAACTAACAAATATATTATCGGAAAAACAGCAAACAAATGATATTATTGTGCAATCATTTGATTTTGAACTATTAGAAAAGGTACATCAACAGCTGCCAACTCTCAAATTAGGGCTATTAGTAAAATATCGGATTCATGGGATATCAAATGTTCAATTAAAAGATTGGTCAAAGCTCGTTCAATATATAAATCCAAATAAAGCGCTAATCACAAAGAACCTTGTGAAGCGCATTCATTCATATAAAATGAGGGTAATGCCCTATACAGTTCGGGATAAAAAATCGATTAAAGGGCTGTTAGATTCAAAAATAGACGGAGTAATTACAGACTTTCCAGACTATTTTATAGAAGAATAAATAGAATTGAACGATAGAAGAGGTAAGCTGTTTAGAATAACTAAACATGTTTACCTCTATTTATTAAAGATTTTCCCTTTGTTGTCCGATTTCTTTACTAGCAATGTAGGAATTAGCTACTTCCAAATTTTTGTGCTCAAGGACGGAATTTCCATCGATATTCCTTTTGTTAGGAGAACTACCATCAGTTTGTAATATAATTTTTTCTTGTTTTGGAGCATTAGTTAAATAGTCTTTGTTGTTCATCATAAATAACTCCTTTCATACTATTTTGTCTTTAACAATGATTAGCATGTTCAAAAGGAATAAAGCACATCCAATATAAGTGATTTTTGAGTAGTTAATCTCTGGAATTTGATGTTAAAAATGGATGCTTTTATAATAATTAAGCTCAAAATGTGTATTGCAAAATAGAAGTGCAGACCTTTGCAAGAGAAAAATGCAAAGTCCTGCACTTTATTTGATAGGTGCATAAAAAAAGACTTGCCAGTCACCCCAAGTCCCACTACATTAATT